>CAYYNJ010000172.1:2586-6491 GCA_964472775.1 uncultured Spirochaetaceae bacterium | reverse complement strand
TGACCTACACCGACCGTTCCGGTTCACAGGGTCAGTTTTTCCGGGAAGAGGGGGATTTTCCTTCGGCTGCCACGGGATCTTCTTCCTCTGATTCCATTCAAAACGCCGCCCCGCCCGTTCAGGATCGGCAACAGGCGTTTCATCCCCGCCCCATGAACCATGAGACCCCCGGCGGTGCGTCCTCCTTCGATCATTTCCCCCGGAGCGACCGAACTCCTTTTCCTTTCCAGCGGCGGGAAGAACTGCCGCCCCTCCCCGGAACTTCAGATACGGATTCACCCCTGCCGGGTTCTTCCGGAACCGGCCCCCTTGATCAAGGCGGTTTCCGTTACCTGGGGCAGGTTCTCAACCTCTTTCTGGTGGCCCAGAAAGACGACCAGGTCTACCTGATCGATCAGCATGCCGCCCATGAACGGATCCTCTACGATGAGGCGGAAACGCTGTGGAGCCGCCCTCAGGAGCTTCTGGTGCCCTATATTTTAGAACTCTCCCCCGAACAGGAAAGGGCCATCATCGGTTCCCGGGAAGAGTATGAAAAACTGGGTTTTACCTTTCAGAAAGAGGAAGAGGGAATCTGGCAGATCACCGCCATGCCTAGCCTCTGCGAAGGCTATGAAGAAGACGCGGTAAACCATCTGCTCGAGTCGGGAGGAAATTGGCGGGAACTGAAGAAAAAGCTTCACGCCACCGTGGCATGTAAGAAAGCCGTCAAAGACGGCATGGTCCTGGACAGCCTCACGGCGCGGAACCTGGTGGAAAAGGCCTTCGCCCTGCCGGTGCCCCGCTGTCCCCACGGCCGGCCCATCTGGTTTACCCTCTCCCGGGCGGAACTCTACCGCCTGGTGGGCCGGGAGTTTTAACCTAAGATAAGGGCTGAATCGGCCGTGTTATCCGGCCGGGGTCTGCGAGAAAAGCCTCCAGCTCTTCCCGGGTAGGGGGGCACCGGACCGGGTCAGGTTTACCGCCGCCGAGGCGTTGCCGCGCCGCACCGCTTCTTCGGCGGTACCGCCCCGCCAGAGGGCTTGGATAAACCCGCTGTTGAAGGCATCCCCCGCCCCCAAGGCATCGGTTATCTCAACCTGGAAAGAGGGAATGATCTCCAGACAGTTTTTCCTGTAAAGTACCGTCCCCGCCCCGCCTCGGCGGCCCACCACCACACGGCGGTCCCCCGAAAGAAGCTCCAGACAGGCCCGGGCTTTGGCAGCACCGTCATCACCGGCAAGACCGCCGGTTTTCGCCACCGCCAAGGGCAATAGCTCCTCTTCCAAGGAACCAAGCAAATAGTCACAGAGCTCCGCCGCCTGGATGAACTTTTCCTGATCTTCCCGGGTCCAGCCAAAAAATTCGATACGGCTGTTCATGTCGAAGGAGACGGGAATCCCCCGTTTTTTAGCCCGGGCCATGGCTTCCAGGGTGGTGGAAGCGGTGGGTTCCTGTCTGAGGGAAATTCCGGAGGTATGAAACCACGAAGCCCCTTCCCAAAGCGATTCATCAAGATCCGGGATGGTCAGCATCATGTGGGCCCCGTCCCGGGGGGGCCAAACGGTGATGTGACGCTCCCCCTCCGCATCGATAAAGGCCAGAATGATGACGGTGAATCCTTCGGGCTCGATGAGTAGTTGAGAGGTATCCACCCCTTCCCGGGTAAAATCGTCCCGGATGAACCGGCCGAAGGCGTCGTTGCCCACCTTGCCGGCAAATCGCACGGGGCATCCTCCCCGGGCTAACCCGGCGGCGGTGTTCCCCACGGTGCCTCCGGGATAGAGGCAGGTTTCCGGCGCCAGGGCCCTGCCCCCCTCTCCCAGGCCGGGCAAAGTGGTGACCATGTCGACATTGACATCCCCGAAGGCGATGATACAGTTGTTGTCCATGCTTCCAGCCCTAGGGGAGAATCATCGGTTCGATGTCGGCCCGGCGGGGATAATCCGGCGCTTTTTCCAGGAGTATCTTAAAGGTGTTGGAGGCGGCGGTTTTATCCCCCCTTTTAAACTGCAGATTTCCCAGCCGATAGTAGGCTTCAAGATAGTTTGCATCGATGGCCAGAAGCTCTTTCAGGGTGGACTCGGCCTTGGCATCCTGGGATAGCTCGATGTAGGCGATGGCCAGGTGGTAGCGCTTCAGGGGATCCTGGGGCCGTTTGGCCAAGGCCTTCTCATAGTGGGTCACCGCATTCTCATAGAGCCCCGCATGAAGGTACACATTACCCATGTTGGTGTTAACCTCCACCGATTCAGGCTCAATCCGGTACGCCGCCGCCAGATGTTCCAACGCCTTATCGTACTGTTCCTTTTTATCGTAAAGGGCTCCCAGATTGATCCGGGGAAGCACGTAGCGGGCATCCAGGGCCACGGCTTTCTCGTAGGATGCGATGGCCGAATCGGCCTGGCCCAGGCGGCCGCTGATCTCTCCTAAATTGTAAAAATACGTGGCCGAGTCACTTTTAAGCTGCACCGCCTTGACGGCGTACTCCAAAGCCTCCGCCGGTTTACCCCGCTCTACCAGGGTGCGGGAGAGGTTGTAGTTGGCCTCGGGGAGCTGACCATTCACGGATAAAACTTTAAGAAAGGTAGTCTCCGCCGCTTCGTAGTCGGCCAGGCGGAATTCATTGATTCCCTGCGCTAAGAGGTACCGGTCATTTTCCGGTTCCAGCACCGCCGCCTTTTTGTAGTAGTCCCGGGCGGCGGCATAGTTTCCCTGGCGGCTGAGCACTTCGGCGGCGGAAAAATGGGCGCTGCCGTAGGTAGGATCGATCTGGGCGGCTTTTTTATAGGCCGTCAGGGCTTGGGGAAAATTATTTAACTGGATAAAGGTGGTACCCAGATTATAATACGCCCTTTCATGTTCGGGCTGAAGATGGATGCAGCCTTCAAAAGACTGGCGGGCGTCGGCAAATCTTCCTGCCCGGTACTGGGCCTTACCCAGTTCGTACAGAAGGTCGGCGTTTTCAGGATTTAACCGGGAGGCTTCCCGGAATTCCGCCACGGCGTTATCCCAGTTGCGGGTCTGAACGTAGATTTTCCCCAGGGTGTTGTGGGGAACCCAGAGATTCCGGTCCCGCTCCACCGCCCGGTTGGCATTCTCCACGGCTTTCTGAATATTGACCTGGTTCTTTTCATCTTCCTGAAAATACGCTTCCCCCATGTAGGCGTAGGCGGGGGCGGAGTTCACATCCAGACCCAGGGCCTCGCTGAATCGGGAGCGGGCGGTTTCGTAGGATTTATTTTCCAGAAGATCTATTCCCTCCCTGATGAGCTGCTGTACCTTCTGCTCCTTCTCCCGGGCCTCCTGGGACAGCTGAGCCAGCCGCTCCTCCTCCTGGCGCCGACGTTCTTCGGCCTGACGGATCTGTTCCTCCAAGGCGGCCATCTCCTGCTGACGCCTCAGCTCATCCTCGAGCCGGCGTCTTTCCGCCTCCGCCGCCGCAGCGGCGGCATCCTGGGTATTGGACTGCTGATTCTGCAGAGAGTTCCCCAGGTTCGATAAGGTATCCTTCAGATCCTCCTGCCGGCTGTCTTCGGCGGCTTTGGCTTCATCTTCCGCCTTTTGGCGGGCCTGGATCACCTGGTCCCGAAGATCCCGGGCATCCTGGTCGTTCACATCCTTTATCAGCAGGGTATCCAAGAGGTCCAGAGCCCTCTGAAACTCCTGTTTTTCCAAATACTCCGCCGCCAGACGAAGGGTATTCATCCTGGTGGGATCTTCCGTTTCCCCCTCTCCGCCGAAGGGTTTTACCAAAAGGAAAATGGCCAGGAGGATGATAATAACCACTCCGGCACCGATGATTGCTATTTTTTTTCCGTCCATATACACACGTCCTTGATAAAATATTTCTTCGTGACTCTTTCAATCTTCGATATCGAATTCCATCTCGAAACCTTCCACATCCTCTGATTCAGCTTCAAGAT
>CAYYNJ010000172.1:0-2576 GCA_964472775.1 uncultured Spirochaetaceae bacterium | reverse complement strand
CTCAGCACAAAACTATCTAAACATCCATTCGCTTATTTTTTTTCCCTCCACAACTTACATCCTTGCTTTATTAGTAACCCTGCCTGAGCAGGGTCGGCCCTTTTAATCATCGATATCAAATTCAATATCGAAACCTTCCACGTCCTCCGAGTCGGCTTCCAAGTTTACCGTATCCCCTTCCACCGTCTCAAGAGATTTCAACACCGACTCCAGCAAGGCCCGCTGACGCTCTTCTTCCTGGCGCCGCTGTTCCTCTTCCATCTGTTTCCGCTCCGCCTCGGAGAGCTGAAACGCCTCTATCCGGCTGATCAGTTCCTCTATCACGGGCCTCTGGGGATCGGCGGGGACCCTCAAAAGGTAGTACCGGTAGTCACTCACCGCATCGGTCAGTTTTTCCAGCTTCATCCTGGTATTAGCCCTGTTGAGGTAGGCTTGATTGGGCGAGGATCCCTGGGAAATAGCCTGGGTGAAGGCCCGTTCGGCTCCGGAATAGTCCCCGGCGGCGAAGAAATTGTTTCCCATGTTGAAATAGAGCTGCCCGTGGGGCGGACTGGTCCGTTCAATTCCTTGTTGAAACGCCGCCACCGCCTTGTCATACTCCTCCAACTGCTGGTAAGCTATTCCCAGATAGTTGTAATCGTTTTTCGTACCTGACCCGCTTTCCAACCCGTTTGAAAGATAGCTGGCCGCCTCCCGGGGCTGATTATTGAAAAATGCCTGCCGCCCCAGTTCTAAGGGGTCTTCGGCAAACACAGGGAGGAAGACGAAGAGAAAAAACAGCACGGTAAGGGGGCGGTAGGGCCCTTTTATCACAGGTAATAACAACTTATTCTCCCTATTGTTTGACACCCTTTCATTTTCCCGGTAATCTTTCCCTTGGAGTATGCGATGCCAACTATCATCATTCTAATCTTAATCCTCGGCAGCGGTATAGGGGTCATAACCTTTTTTGTCGTGCGCACCATTCTCAATCCCCGTAAAATATCAACCCTGGAGAACCTGCTTAAACAGGGCCGGGCTCCCGCCGCGGCCAAGCTGGCCAAGCAGATCCTGGCCAAAGAACCGCGGAACTGCGACGCCCACTACCTGCTCGGCAAAGCGTATCTGGCGGACAACAAACCCGAGCTTGCCCTGATGGAATTTAAGGCGGTAAACCAGATCGCCGACTTTTCCGCCCACTGCCCGGAAAAAGACTTCAGAGAAACTATAGCAAGACTTTTCTCCACCTTCAACCAGCCTGAAGAAGCTTTGAAGGAGTATCTTCTTCTCATCAAAATGAACCCCCAGGAGGGCGATTACTACTACCATGTGGGCGACCTCTTCGAAGCGAGGAACAACAGCCAGAAAGCCACCCAGTATTACCGTAAAGCGGTGGAACTGGATCCCAAGCATTCAGACGCCCATGGAAAACTCGGGCATCGGCAGAAAAAGACGGTGGAAGTTAAATAAGAGCTGGAAATTGACCTGAGGTTTTAAGCGGATAAGTACAAGGCCTACTACATAGTCGGGAAGATTCTGAAGGACAGCCACGACTACGTGGCGGCCCTCCACGCCTTTGAAAAAGCCCAGAGAGACCCGGAGTACAAGATGAAGGCCCTGGTGGAACGGGGGGGCTGCTACATCGCCAGCGGCAACACCGACCGGGCCGTGACGGAGCTTGAAAGGGCCATTGCCTTTTCTAAAAACGATGCCAGCAACGAAACCCTCTACGCTCGCTACTACCTGGCCCACTCTTTTGAAAAGATGCGGCAATTAGAGAAAGCGGTGGAACAGTGGGAAAAAATCTATGCCAAAAAGCCGTCCTTTAGGGATGTGGCGGAAAAACTGAGCCACTACCAGGAAGTTCGGACCGACGACGTGATGAAAGACTACCTGACCTGTACCAAAGATGAATTCCGCGTGCTTGCGGTGGAGGTGGTCAAAAAGATGAACCAATCGGTCCGTGACCAGTCGGATATACCCAATGGATGTCAGATCATCTCCGTCGACATGGATAGCCGCTGGGCGGGAACCAGAAAGATTCCCAAGTTACTCTGGTTTCTCCGGGTACCCGAAATGATCTCGGAAAGCACCGCCCGGGCCCTTCACGAAGAAATGAAAAAACTGTCCGTGGGCCGGGGGGTGATTTTTTCCAGCTCTAATTTCTCCCGGACCGCCATTAACTTTTCTGAAACCCGGCCTATCGACCTCATTGGGAAGGACAAGCTTCAGCAGATTCTCAAGGGGATTGATCTGTCGGCGGCACCGTCTCCGAATAAGGGATCGGATTAGTTCTCAGGGTGATTCCCTGGCTGTCCAGGTTGGCCGTTAGGATGATTTGGTACCCCTCCCCGGTCCCTTCTGACTCCTGGTCTTCGCTGATTATCTTTTTCAGATTAATTTCCCGCGATTCGGTCTTCAGTTCCTGAACCAAAATCCCCTGGGAATTATAGATTCTTAAGGTGTGAACCTTATGGGGGCTGTCAAGGATAAGAACCCCCTCTTCTACCCGGCCGGCGGGAAAATCCGGGTCTTCAGGGCTATTGGGGGAAAGGAAAAAATCCCGCTCGCTCCGCCGGCCGCTTTTATCGATCACC
>CAYYNJ010000171.1:3586-6508 GCA_964472775.1 uncultured Spirochaetaceae bacterium | reverse complement strand
TTTTCCTCGATGAGATCGGCGAAATGCCCCTGGGCCTTCAGGTGAAGCTTCTCCATACCATCCAGAACCGTCAAATTACCCGGGTGGGCGGAGTCATTCCCATCGATATTGATACCCGGATCATCTCCGCCACCAACAGGATCCTGGAAGATGAGGTGAAGGCGGGCCGGTTCCGGATGGATCTTTACTACCGCCTCAATGTGGTTCCCGTTACCATCCCGCCCCTGCGAAACCGGACCGGCGACATCATTGCCTTGACCCAGTTTTTTCTCCAATGCCAAAACCGGAAATACGGCAAGGAAGTCATCTTCTCCTCCCAGGTTTTCGACCAGTTTCTCTCCTACCACTGGCCCGGGAACATCCGGGAGCTGGAGAACGTGGTGGAACGTCTGGTGGTAACCGCCCGGAGCAGGATCATCCGGGAGGGACACGTGAATCCCCTGCTGAAAAGCGAGCCGGTCCTGCACCAGGAATCGCTGGTGGTGAATAAAGTGATGTTCCTCGAGGATGCCCGGGAAGAACTGGAACGGCAGCTGGTACTCCGGGCCTACCGGCAGGGAGGAACCAGCTACAAGACCGCCGAGCTCCTGGGAATCAGTCAGACCTCGGCACACCGGAAGATTCAAAAGTACATCTCTCGAAGTGATTCATAATTGGGTTATTGACCCATATTTGAATTAAATAGGACGCCGTTTGGGCGGCTCTTCGGCCCTTTTTCCCGTAATCCGCCTCTTCGGCGGTAAAAAATCCACCTGGCACGAATATTGCATTACATCCTTGTTACCCCCAGGGGTATCAATAAAAAACAGGGAGTGAGGTTTATGTCTGATCAAGAAAAGGTTTCGGAAATACGCCCCAATTTTTGGGGGGTTCTCTTCGTGGTGGTCTTCATGTGTTTTGCCATGGCGGCCCAGATTTTTATTCTGGAGGGGGCTGACTGGGTTACCCATATCACCCTGATCATCGTGATCGTGGTTACCTCCATCGTGGCCATGGCCTCCGGTTTTAAATGGAAGGATATCCAGGACGGCATCCTCTACGGTTGTCAGCTGGCCATGCTTCCCATGCTCATCCTCATGATGGTGGGTGTTTTGGTGGCTTCATGGATAGCGGCGGGAACCATTCCCACCCTGATCTACTACGGCCTGAAGACCCTGTCTCCTTCTATTTTTCTGCTTACGGTTTGTCTGGTCTGCAGTGTTTCCTCCCTGGCCACGGGAAGTTCCTGGACCACCGGAGCCACCTTCGGTGTGGCCTTCATGGGAGTGGGTTTGGGGTTAGGAATCCCCGCCGCCATGACCGCCGGTGCGGTGGTTTCCGGGTCTATCTTCGGCGATAAGATGTCGCCTCTTTCCGACTCCACCAACCTGGCTGCGGCGGTGGGTGAAGCGGACCTTTTCGACCACATCAAGAGCATGATGTACACCACCGGCCCGGCGATCCTGATTTCCTTGGTTCTCTACGGGATCATCGGCGCCCGGTTTGGTTCCGGTACCATCGACAATCAGCAGGTAGACACCATCCTTACGGGGCTGAAGGCCAACTACTGGATCAATCCGGTCACCATGATTCCCCCGGTCCTGATTATTGTGATGGCGGTGAAGAAGGTTTCCGGTCTGGCCGCCATGGTTATCGGATCCCTGGTGGGTATGATTTTTGCCATCGTCTTTCAGGGGTACAGCCTTTCGGCCATGCTTAACTTCATGAACGACGGGTTTGTCTCCTCCACGGGTATCGCCGAAGTGGATGCCCTCCTTTCCCGGGGAGGCCTGCAGAGCATGATGTGGACCATTTCCCTCGGATTCATCGCCCTCAGCCTGGGAGGACTGCTGGAAAAAACCAACATGCTCAGCGTTCTTCTGGAAAGGATTTCCGGCTTGGTGAGCAACGTCAGGGGTCTCATCATCACCCATGTACTTTCCTCTATCTTCATCAACGTCATCGCCGCCAGCCAGTACATCGCCATCATCATCCCCGGCCGAATGCTGGTTCCGGCGTATAAGAAGCAGAAAATATTACCTCAGGTCTGTTCCCGGACCTGTGAAGACTCCGCCACCGTTACCTCTCCCCTGGTTCCCTGGGGTCTCTGCGGTGTCTATTTCGCCGGTGTGCTGGGGGTCTCCACCATGGAGTACTTTCCCTACACCTTCCTGGCTTTTCTGGCCCCCCTTATCGCCATCATCTTCGCTCTGACCAACAAGTTTATCTGGAAAGAAGGGGAGAAGGCTTCGGTGAATACCTACAACAGTGTCGAGGAAAAACTCAATGTCTAAAGATAATATTTTCAATGTCTGGATGAAACGGGAGTACCGCACCATCGAGCGGGCTTCCGGGGTCTATCTCTACGATGATAAAGGCAAGAGCTACATCGATGCCTCGGGCGGTCCGGTGCTGGTCAGCCTGGGCCACGGCCGCAAGGATCTGGCCAAGGTCCTGGGTGAACAAGCCGCCACGGTTTCTTTCGCCTACCGGTTTGATTTTACCAACAATCCCCTGAAGGAGGCCACCCGGAAACTCACCGAGGCCTCCGAAGGGCATCTGCAGAAACACTTTTTTGTCTCCGGCGGATCCGAGGCCACCGAGGTGGCGGTAAAGCTGGCCCGGGTTTATCAGGTGGACAAGGGAGAGCCCTCCCGTCACAAGATCATCACCCGATGGATGAGTTATCACGGAAATACCATGGGGGCCCTGGCCTGGAGCGGCCATCCCTTCAGGAGGAAACTCTACGAGCCGTATTTGAACCTGACACAGTCAGGCGGCTGGGAACTGGACATAAAGAATGACATCTTTACCGGTACACAGCCTGCCTGCCTAAACGATTCACGTTCGTTGCCGCTGAATCCGCCTTCAGGGCCGACAAGCCAGATGGTGCTGTCTTGGGTATTATTTTGTTTCCAGTCGTCACCCTCGAAATCAGCAAAT
>CAYYNJ010000171.1:0-3576 GCA_964472775.1 uncultured Spirochaetaceae bacterium | reverse complement strand
GGCCTGGAATGCGCCGAAGCCCTGGAGACGGAAATTCAGCTTCAGGGCCCCGACACGGTGGCGGCCTTCATGATCGAACCGGTTTCCGGTTCGTCTCTCTATGCCGCCATTCCCCGGCCGGACTACTTCAAGAGGGTCCGGGAGATCTGCGACAAGTACGGGGTTCTTCTTATCTTCGACGAGGTGATGTCGGGGGTGGGGCGCACCGGTAAATACTTCGCCTATCAGCATTTCGGTGTGAAACCCGACATCGTGGCCCTGGGCAAGGCCCTGGCGGGGGGCTACTTCCCCATCGGGTCCGCCTCGTGTACTCAGGAAGTGTACGACGTGATCTATAACAAATCCGCCGCCTTTGTGGTGGGCTATTCCTGGGTGGGGAATCCCCTGGGGGCTTCGGTGGTCTCCAAGACCCTGGACATCCTGAAGGATGAAAACCTGGTGGCCGAATGCGCCCAGAAGGGCGAATATCTTCTGAAGAAGCTGAAAGAGCTCGATCATCCCACCATCGGAGAGGTGAGGGGACTGGGCACCATGATCGGTGTAGAGCTGGTGAAGGATAAGACCACCAAGGAGCCCTTTCCCCGGGCCCTGGGCTACGCCTTTAAGGTGGCCGAAGAAACCCTGGAGCAGGGCATGTTCCTGGAGGGGTGCGCCGGCTCCATGAACGGACAAGGCGGAGACGGCATGCTCTTCGGTCCTCCTTTTACCTCCACCTACGAAGAGCTTGACCTTATTGTGGACATCTTCGACAAATCCTTGACCAAGGTGGAGAAAGAGCAGGGATACAAGGTCTAACTGCGGCTAAATACTAATGCGGCACAGCCCTGCGGGGCTGTGCGTTCATAAGACACAAGAAGGGATTTCAATGGCTGTCAAGAATGTTTACGGAAAACTAAAAAGCCTGGAAGAAGCGCTGGCGGTAATCGAAGACGGCTGCCGCCTCATGTACGGCGGATTCGGCGGGGTGGGAACCTCTCCCCTGCTGATCGATGCGATTTTCAGCAAGGGGGTGCGCCGCCTTACCCTCATCGGTAACGATGCGGGATTTCCCCAGGTGGGGGTAGGCCGGTGGGTGTGTAACGGCCAGGTGGCCCGGATGATCACCACCCACATCGGTTCCAACCCTGTGGCGGGGAAGATGATGAACGAAGGAACCATGGAGATTGAGTTCAGTCCCCAGGGGACCTTTGCGGAACGGGTCCGGGCCGGCGGTGCCGGGGTGGGGGGCATTCTTCTGGATGTGGGTCTGGGAACCCTGGTGGCCCAAAATAAACCGACGGTCATCTTCGAAGATAAGGAGTGGCTCATCGAGTCGCCCCTGCGGGCCGACGTGGCTTTGGTTTACGCCGCCAAGGCGGATCCCTTCGGAAATTTAATTTATGACAAAAGTGCCCGGAATTTTAATCCTCTGGTGGCCACCGCGGCGGACATCACCATCGTCCACGCCGAAGAGGTGGTGGAACTGGGAGATCTGGATCCGGAGGAAATAGTCACCCCCGGGGTTTATGTTGACATGATTGTCACCGGCAAAGGAGGCGAGTGGACATGGGCTTGGGAATAAAGGAAAAAATGGCCCAGCGGGCCGCCGCTGAGCTCCGCCACGGCGACATAGTCAATCTCGGGATCGGTCTACCCACCCTGGTGGCCGATTTTATCCCCCCGGAAAAGCAGGTGATCCTCCATTCGGAAAACGGTTTTATCGGCATGGGGGGAACCCCGGTCAAGGGAGAAGAAGATCCCAACATGATCAACGCCGGCGGGTTCCCCGTGACCCTGGCCCGGGGGGGCTGTTATTTCGACAGCCTTACCTCCTTTGCCATCATCCGGGGGGGGAAGCTGGATGTCACCATCCTGGGCGCCCTGGAGGTGAGCGGCCGGGGAGACCTGGCGAACTGGATCGTTCCGGGGAAGCGTATTCCCGGCATGGGGGGCGGCATGGACCTGGCCTTGAAGGCTAAGAAAACCATCGTCCTCACCACCCACTGCGCCAAGGACGGGTCTCCGAAAATCGTGGAAGAGTGTTCCCTGCCGTTAACGGCGGCGGGGTGTGTCAAACTGATCATAACCGATCTGGCGGTGATGGAAGTGACCCCCAAAGGTCTTGTTCTTCTGGAAAAGGACGATTCTATCAGCTTGGAAGAACTCCGGGAGAAGACCGGGGCCAAGCTCATCCTGCCGCCCCAAAGGACGTAATATGAAAACTACCGATACCCAGCCCGTCATTGTGGCGGGATTGAGAACTCCCCTGGGCAAACTCAGGGGCTCCCTGGGGGGAACCGATGCTTACCAGCTGGGAGCGGCGGTCCTGAAGGGAGTGCTGGACCGTTCCGGCTGGAATCCTGCGGAGCTGGATGATGTGATCATGGGCAACCTGCTGGCCATCCCCGGGAATGTGGCCCGGGTGGCGGCCCTGGAAGCGGGGATACCCCAGGAAGTGCCCGCCCAGACCGTGGACCGCCAGTGTGCCTCGGGTTTAGAGGCGGTTAATTTAGCGGCGGCCCTCATTCAGGCCGGAAGGGGAAGGGCGTACCTGGCGGGAGGCACCGACAGTATGACCCGGGGGCCCTATTATCTGGAAAAGAGCAGCCAGCCCTTCAGTCCCCGGCCTCCCCGGTTCCTGCAGGCCCAGATGTCCGCCCCCTCGGTGGGAGATCCCAGCATGATCCAGACCGCCGACAATGTGGCCCGCCGCTACAAGATAAGCCGGGAGGAGCAGGACCGCTTTGCCCTGGAGAGTCATACCCGGGCCTTGAAGGCCCGGGGGGATGGTGTTTTTACCGGTCAGATTATCCCGGCGCCGTTTTTCTGTTCCCCTCCGGGGACCGCCGAGATGACTCAGGATGAAACGCCCCGGCCGGAAACCAGCATGGATAAGCTGTCGGGACTGAAACCCCTGCTGGGACCGGACAGTACGGTGACCGCGGGAAACAGCTGTCCCATGAACGACGGGGCGGCGGCCCTCCTGGTGACCAGCCGGAGAGAGGCGGAGAAAAAAGGAATTCCCTGGATGGTCCGTCTGGTGGACTACGCCGTTTCGGGACTGGACCCTCACTACATGGGCCTGGGCCCGGTCTATGCGGTGCGGAAGCTCCTGGACCGGACCGGCCTGGCCCTGAAAGATGTGGATATCATCGAGCTTAACGAAGCCTTCGCCGCCCAGTCTCTGGCGTGCATCCAGGAATTGGGTATCTCGGGGAGCCAGTTGAACCCCCATGGCGGGGCCATCGCCCTGGGTCATCCCCTGGGTGCCACCGGGGCGGTTCTCACGGTGAAGCTCATCCACGCCATGACGGCCTCCCGGGCCCGGTACGGTGTGGTGACCATGTGTATCGGCGGCGGTCAGGGTGCGGCGGCGCTCTTCGAAGCCTCCGGGGAGGGGGTATGAGGTGGCCGTAAACAAGGAAGATGTTAAAGCTCGGCTGAGAAAGAAGATCACCGCCGAGTATCCCCGGGCCCGGCAGCTGCTTCAGGAGCTGGTGCGGTTCCCCTCGGTTTCGGGGCAGGAAGGGGAGGCGCAGCAGTACCTGGCGGAGCAGTTCCGCCGGTGGGGCTGTGAGGTGGACCTCTGGGTGCCCC
>CAYYNJ010000170.1:0-6508 GCA_964472775.1 uncultured Spirochaetaceae bacterium | reverse complement strand
TGGAACCGCTGCTGATCATCACCAACTGCCCCGATGAAGAAGTCGCCAATGCCCAGGTCGGCGTAAAAATCGTGGATGATGTACCCCTCGATGGAATAAACCAGCCCCTGGTTTCTGGTCCAGACCACCTGAGTCTTTCCGGGTTTCCCAGCATACCGGTGAGACAGACCCGGGAATCCACCGCACAATCAATGCTGCGGCCCTGGGCGTTGATTTCATCCAGATAATGCCGCTCATGAATATACACCTGTCCGAAATCCACCTCCACCTGACCGTAGCAGAGCAGAAAAATCTTAACACCCCGCTTATGGGCCTCCCGGAGGTCCTCCTCCAGCAAAGGGAACTCCTCGGCCCAAAAACCAAGAAAAATCTTCTTTTCCGCTCCGGCAATCATCTCCCGCAGTTTTTCCAGGGATTCATCCCGGCTGTGAAGATTCCAGACAGGATCAAAGTCCGCCTCAAAATCGAAGGTCTCCAGACGGGTTTTCAGCTGCCGGGTGAGCTGCTCATTGTCCCGCTCAATTTTTGCGACCAGCTCTTCCGGAGACAGAGGAGAAAACAATTCGGGACTTGAGCCGGAAGAAACGGCCACCCCCTTCTTGATGAGTCTTCTGCTGATATCGTAGACCCGGGAGTGGGGAACCCCGGAGTTCTGAGAGATGGAATAGGCGCTGACCGGGTGGTGGGCCAGGAGAGAGAGATAGACCTTGGCCTCGTATTCGGTAAATCCCGCCCTCATCAAATCATCCACCACGCTGTCTTCGGGGGGGGCGGAAACCGGTTGATTCATCTTCTTTGCCATGGCCCTGAGTCTACCACAAATTCGAAGGGGGGGCGAGTCCTAAGAGGGCAGGACACGCACCGCCAAGCCCGCCGCCCCGGGGGGGGCCTCGATTTTCTTCTTCCCGGGAGGCGTTCTGCAGACATTTGCTTTCCGGTTGATTAGAATTAACCTAACCCCGAACCAAGGAGTTCTTTTACCATGGAGAAAGAAAATCAAAGCTCATCGAAGCCTGGAAAAACCATTCTCTTCATCGACGACGAACCCAGCATCCTCAGCACATTAACCCGGAGCTTAAGGAGGTTTTTCCAGGAACACGACCTGGGGGTCACCACGGCGACAACGGCCCACCAAGCCCTGGAGGCTATTAGAGACCACGCCGATGACATTGCCGTCATCGTCAGCGATCAGCGGATGCCGGTTCTTACGGGCAGCGATCTTGCCCGGCTGGTAAAAGACCGCCACCCGGACATCCCGATTATCATGCTTTCCGGACACGCCGATATGGGCGATGTGGCGGACATCCTTAAAGCAGGAATCATCACCTTCATTGAAAAACCCTGGAACCAGGAAGTTCTGGAAAATGAGCTAAGCCGAGCCCTGGAGGTTCACAGGCTCCGCAGGGCCGAAAGGCTTCACCAAGAGAGGATGGAAGAAGATTTCAGGTTGTGCCGGGAGTTCCAAAAAACCATCTTCTCATCCCCCCTCCCCCAATCGCCCCGCCTTAGATTCCGGGTCACCAGCCGGCCCAGTACCCGTTTCAATTTCGGGGGGGACTATTACGATGTGATTGAACTATCCGAATCCCGCTTTCTGGTTCTCATGGGCGACATTGCGGGCCATTCCCCCCATACATCGTATCTTTCCGCCACCTTGAAATCGATTATCTACCCCGAATACATCCGCAACCTGAAAAGCAGCAGCCTCTCTCCCGCCGCTCTTCTCCATTGGCTTAACCAAAAACTCTGCCGATTTCTCAAAGATTTTCCCGATGTTTTTGCCGGCTTCTCCGCCACGGTGATCGACCTGGATGAGGAGACCCTGGTCACCGCCGATGCGGGACAACCGCCGCTCATTTTAGTCAGCCCATCGGGCATCCTCTCGCTGATAGAGGGTCACGGGCTGGCCCTGGGGGTGGACGAGAACTATACCTACCATGAAACAAAGGCGGAGTTGGGAGACACATCGCTGATGGTTTTCTGCTCCGACGGGCTCTATCCCCTGGAGACTCCCGGCGGCCCCCCGGTGAGAGAACTTTTTCTGGAAACCATGACGGAAAATATCCTCCGTCTTGAAGACCACCCCTATCTGCTGGAGAAAATCTCGGGACAAAAAAAGGACACTCCTCGGGAGGATGACCTGACCCTCCTCACGGTCAAGCTGGACCGCCGGGACTAGGGCTCATGCTTAACCGCCGGTGGCAGCAAGAAGCGCCAGCAGCTCTTCGGCGGGAACAGCCCGTTTATAGAAATACCCCTGCCCCCGATCACACCCCAACTCCTTCAGAAGCGCCGCGCTCTCTGCGGTCTCCACCCCTTCGGCCACCACCTCCAGCTTCAACTCATGAAGAAGGCGGACGATGCCGGAGAGCAGCTGAGAGGACTGAGGCTTATCGTGAATATTCAAGAGAAGACTGCGGTCTATTTTAACCACATCCAGGGGAAGCTGGCTGATACATGCCAGAGATGAAAAACCCGACCCAAAATCATCCAGGGCTATCCAAAAACCCATCTCCTTCAGCTTTTCCAGCTGATGAAGGGCCCGGGGATCGTTTTCCAGATAGATCCGTTCGGTAATTTCGATTTCAATGTTCCGGGGCTGCAGCCCCGCCCTCAACCGCTCCCGCTCCACCACCGCCGCCAGGTTCTGATGAGTCAGCTGATAGGGGGCAATATTTATGCTGATGACAAAGTCCGGGTTGTATCGGGAGACCGCCTCCCGGGTCAGGGAAAACCCGTCACGCAGGATCTTTTCCGTGAGGGCTATGACTAGGTCGGTCTCTTCAATCACTCCGATGAAGGCGTCGGGCATAATGACAGTTCCATCAGACAGGATCCACCGTGCCAGGGCCTCCGCTCCGGTAATGCGCCCTTCGGAGTAGGACCACTGGGGCTGGTAGAAGGCGGTCAGTTCATCATTTCTCAGGGCCGTCTCGAAGCGGGCGAAGGTTTCTCGGTTAGCCTTCATCTGACTGTCCGAGGTATCCATGGACTGGTAGAGCTGTTCCAACCGGTTTGCCAGGGCCTGATTTTCCTTTTTCAGCACCACCAGGGTGGAGACCTCCTCCTTGAGGCGGGTTTTATTGTAGGCTTCCTCTAAATCCAGCCCCAAAGTCACCGGGCCGCCTTCCAGGCTGGTATACCGCCGTAGGTAATCATACGCCTTTTCCCACTGTTCCCGGTGACGGTAGAAATCCGCCACCGTCACAAGCAGGGTACTTAGGTAGTTATGATGGTCGTATTTTTCCGCCGCCTCGATGCCCTTTACCAGAAGCCGTTCCGCCGAATCCCACTCTTCCATTTCCACCAAGAGTTCGGCGTAGTTAAGAATGAGGATGCAGTAATTTACGTGGGCCTCGTGGTGCGGCTCTTTCTGATAAACCGCCACCGCCCTTTCAAACGCTTCCCGGGCGCCTCCGTGGTTCCCCCCCCTGCGGAGGGTGAGACCGAAACTGTTGTAGACGTCTCCGGCCAGCACCGGATTCTCCACATGATCTACCAAGCCCAAGGCCTGTTCGGCATAGTAGAGGGTCATCTCCCGATCGTTCATCATGTCATGAACGGATGCCAGATAGACCAGGCTCTTAACCACCACGTCGGGATCATTGAGCTGATAACTGAGCCGGTTAGCCTTTTCATAGCATTCCAGGGCGTAATTCAGGGTCCGTTTTGCCCGGAAATAATTTCCCCGGGCTACGGAGTAGTAATACTGATACTCGAAGCTGGCGGAGAATTCGGGGTACTCCAGGCACTGTTGAGAAAGAAGTTCGAAGTCCCGCACCTCCAATTCCCCCGATCCGGTGAACAACACCAGGATGACCGTATCGAGAGAATCTTCTCCGCACCGGAAGGTGAGGCGGGGAAAGGTCCTTTCAAAATACTTTTTAGGGTGATACAGGACCATTTCCATTTTCTTTTTGAAGTCTGACATGGTTTCTTTATTGTAGTGAATTATCCGGGACATGGAAAGAGAAGCCCTTTCAAAGAACCCTCACCGACCCCCGCTTCACCAATTTCGGTTCAAACATGATTTTCATGGGCAGGGCCTTGGATTTTTGCCTGATCTCATCGATCAAGATCTTGGCGCTCCAACGGCCCAGGTCGTATTTGGGATGTTCAAAGGTTGTTAACGGCGGAGTTACCAGCGCTGCGGTGGTGTAGTTATCGAAGCCGAGCACCGATACATCCCCGGGCACCGTCAGGTCCCTTTCTTTTAATGCCTTGTATCCCTGAATGGCCAGGTTATCGTTAAAATAGAAAAGAGCGGTGGGACTGTGGTCACAGTTGTCCAAAAGCTTCTTGGTCAGAATGTATCCCTGCTGAACATCCTTAGCCTCGTCTTCATCCATAAAAGAGTAAACGAACTGTTCCTGCAGAGGAAAACCCGCCTCCTGAAGCTCATCGGAAAAGCCCGCCAGCCGGTCCAGCCCCGACTGAATATCAGATTTATAAATATAACCGATATCCCGGTGGCCGCAGTCTAAAAGATACCGCGCCGCCGCCCGGCCGGCATAGTTGTCATCCACGGTGACGGTGGAAACACTCTTAGCGCTAAAACCCCAGTGGGTGGTCACCACCGGAGTGGAGGTTCGGTCCAGAAGCGCCACCAGATCCTTCACCTTGGCCTTGGCATTATGGTTCGGTTCTATGATGAGGCCGCTGATATTCTGATTGATAAACCGTTCCACCGCCTCGTACTGCCGAATATCATCCCGGTTGCTGTTGGCGATCACCAGAGAATACCCCTCTTCCTTAGCCACATCCTCGATACCCCGGAGAATCTCGGTATAGATGTAGTCCATGAAAAAGAAACTCACCAAACCAATCACCTTATCCGCCCCCGGCTGGGAAGGGTCGCTGGACTCCCCGGTAAAGAAGGTCCCGCTTCCCCGGGTTCGGGATACGAGCCCCTTGGCCTCCATGACCTGAAGGGTTTTACGGATGGTGGTTCTGCTGACCTGGTATTTATCCATTAAATCGTATTCGGTGGGAAGCTGCTGCCCGTAAGAGAAGGCGTTATTCTTGAGAAATTCGGTCAGACGAGCCTCTATCTGGAGATAGATAGGTATACCTGGGGACTTCATTCTGCTATTATCACCGATTTTTGGCATTTGATAAATAGGATATCTCTATTCCTCCCAATTGTCCACAAATATCGTTATTTGTATCTCTTTTAAATACATTTTTTTCTTTACAGGAGGTACAACCCATGGTAATATTTTCCAGTCTTGGGTATTCACCAGGATACAAGGATAAACAAATCAGGAGGTTCCTATGTCAATCAAGATGAGAATGATCGCCGTACTGGCGGTCCTGATGCTCGCGCTTACCGTTTTCACGGGATGTGAAAAAGAAGCCGAAGCCCCCGCCCCCGTAGATGCGGCGGAATTGTCGGGTAAAATCACCGTGTGGTCTTTCACCGATGAAGTGGGGGGCATGATAGAGCACTTCAATGCCAAATACCCCAACATTGAAGTGGAGTTTGTGGTCATCCCCAACCAGGACGAGGTTTATCTGAATAAGCTCGTCACCACCTTGAAATCCCGCTCTGCCACCCCCGATGTCTTCACCGGCGAAGCGGCTTTTTTCAAACAGTTTGTGGAAGCAGGATTCTGGGAACCCATCTCAGACGCCCCCTACAATGCCGAGGCCCTGGCGGAAAACCTGGCCCCCTACGTGGTGGACATGTCCCGGGACTCAAACGGCAAGATCACCGCCCTCTCCTGGCAGGCCACCCCGGGCGCCATGTTCTACCGCCGCAGCATCGCCAAGGACGTCTTGGGGACCGACGATCCCGCCGAAGTGTCCAAATACACCAGCAGCATGGATACCTACTACGAATTGGGTGAAAAAATTAAGGACTACTATGGGGGCAAGAAATTCCTGGTATCCGGCTATACCGATATGAGTGAATTCGTCTTCAACCAGAGGACCGAACCGTACGTGATCGATGATGTCCTGACCATTCCCGCCTCTTTGGTGGAGTACATGGAACTGGCCAAAGACATGAGGGCCAATAGAATCGAAGGCGGCGCCACCACCTGGTCACCCCCCTGGTTCTCCGGTATGGCCGATGCTTCGGTTTTCTCTTACATTCTTCCCACCTGGGGCCTCCACTACGTGCTGAAACCCAACGCCGAACCCGAAGCCAACGAAGGCAAGAAAGAGTTTTCCGGAGACTGGGGCGTTTGTGTTCCCCCCGCCGCTTACAACTGGGGCGGGACTTGGATCGGTGTCAGCCGGTTCAGCGAAAACAAAGATCTGGCCTGGGAATTCGTAAAACACCTGGGCAGCGATCCTGAATTTGCCGAGTTCTGGGCCAAGAAAACCGGCGACTTTGTGGGCAACATGAACGTGGTCGACAAAATCAAGGGCGACTTCTCCGAGCCCTTCCTGGGCGGACAGAACCACTATGAATACTTCTACAACGAAGTGAAGAAGATCGACGTCTCCCGGGTCGGTCCCTGGGACTTCCAGATCCAGAACGCCTGGGGCGACCAGGTGGAGC
>CAYYNJ010000169.1:0-6514 GCA_964472775.1 uncultured Spirochaetaceae bacterium | reverse complement strand
TTTCTTCCCCGGGAGCTAGGGTGAAGGTTTCACCCACCGTCATGGGGTTATCCATATATCGGTCCACGTAGAACTGTACGGTGATATCCCGGGCCGGTTTGGCACCGGTGTTGGTCACCAGAACGGAGCCCACGGTATTGTCGGCGTAGTAGCTGTAGAGGACGGGAAAGAGGGGCAGGGTCTGGATCTGCCTGAGGTCCAGGGTGCCGGTTTCCTTTTCCAGGCCGGGAAAATCGAGGCTCAGCGCCAGGGTGACCGCCATGCCGTTGTGGAGCTGGGAGTAGTACCCGTAGGCGACTCCCGACCCCAGGGTGAAGGGGCCGCTGAGGCGGTAGAGGGCTCCGGCCCCGCCGCCGATCTGGAGGCTGCCTCCCGCCGCATCGCCGGCGTCCCATCCGGCGGCATCCCAGAGGTAGTAGCCCCCCCGGCCTTCGGCGAACACCGACAGGCGGTCACCCAAGGGCACCCGCACAAAGGGACCGGCGAAGGCCGCCAGGGTCCAGACCGCATGGTCGTCGGAAGGTGAATTGAGGGGCAGGCTGAGGAAGGAGAGGCCCCCTTTGAGACCGAAGAGCTTCAGGTTCCCCGGGATGAAGGCGGCGGAGACCTCCGCCCCCGCGCCGAAGGTGAAGGAGTCGGCGCTGGAGCCCAGGGGAAGGTATCCCTGGGGCTGGGTAAAAACGGTTATTTGATGCGGGGTTTGACCGGACAGGACAGATAGGTAAAATAGGAAAAAAGCTGTTAATAGGATAGATCTTTTCATTTTTCTCTCTCCCCCCATGAATCCTCACGGTTTTCATAGATCTTCACCGGTGACACGGGGTCTGAAATACTTTTTATAGATATAAGGGTATCACAAGGGCCAAAATCCACTATCAACCGATTGTATGAATTTTGATAAGAACTATGATGGGATTTTTATATCCCTACCGCAGGGTGCTTCAAACCCCCGGGTGGTATCACGGCGGTGAAGGGACCACCCTTGCCGCATCCTCCCCATCCGGGATATGCTTTCCCCTATGAAAAACCAAATGTCAGGATACATGCATGAAAACAGCCACCATTTCCCCGTGAGAATTTACTTTTCCGACACCGATGCGGGGGGCATTGTCTACCACAGCCGCTATCTGGACATGGCGGAGCACGCCCGCACCGAGATGCTCCGCTGTCTGGGCCTGAGCCATCAGGCGGTGATCGACGAGAAGGGCACCGCCTTTGTGGTCCGCAAGGTCACCCTGGATTTCCAGAGGCCCGCGGTGATGGACGACTTGGTGGAGGTCAGGACCCGGGGGTTGAAGATGAGCCGGTTCACCCTGGAGCTGGTGCAGGATGTGTGCAGGGGGGAGGATCTTTTGGTGAGGAGCGATATCCGTCTGGCCTACATCGATGTGGCGGCGGGACGGCCCAGTCCGATTCCCGCCCCGTGGCGAGAAACCCTGGAATCCCTTATTCCTTAACCGGCGCTTTGGGTTTATGAACCTTTAAGCTCAGGATAATGAGAACCGCCGTCACCGCCAGACAGGTGAAGCTGGCGGCCTGGTAGGATCCGCTGAACCGTTTAACCAGGCTGAAGAAGTAAGGGCCCAAGGCGGATCCTGCCACCATGAACCCCATGACCAGTCCCATGATAGCTCCCAGGTGGGTTGTGCCGAAGTACCGGGGCCAGATTAGGGTGGTGGAAATGGTAAAGAAACCTCCCGCTACACCGTAGGTGATAATCAGGGGAGCCAGGGATCCGCCGGAGCTCAAGGCCGCCAGGGCTGCCATGGTTAAGCCTAGTCCCGCCAGCTGCCCCTGCAGGAGGGTGCGCATTTTTACGTAATCACTGAGCCAGCTGGCGGCGAAGTTGACCGCCACGGAGATGAACGAGGCGGGCAGGAAGATGGCCACCGCCTGACTGCGGGTCAGATCTGCTTCGGCAAAGATGTCCACCAGATGAAAGGTCATGGCGGTGGTGAAGAGGCTCTGCATCCCCAGGGTCAGGGCGGCGACCCAGAAGGCGAAGGTCCGCCGGGCTTCGGCCAGGGTGAAATCGATTTCCGGTCCCGAGGGGAGCTGTTTTTTGATTACCTTGACGGTTTTTTTGCCGCCGTCAGGTTCCAGGCCGCATTCCTTGGGGTTGTCCCGGGCGAAAAGATAGAATATCCCCGCAAAGACCGAGGCGGTCAGCAATCCCAGCAGCCGCCAGGCGCCGGTCCAGCCGTGGGCGTCCCTGAGCTGATTGAGGAATCGGGGGGCGTAGGAGAATCCGAAGGAGGCGAAGGTGCCGTGGATGGCATTGGCCCGGCCCCGATGGTGATCGAACCAGCGGGCGAACATGGTCCGTCCGACCATGGTTAAGAGTCCCTGCCCCAAAAACCGCAGGAGAAAAAAGCCCAGGACCATCAAGATAAAACCCCCGGCGGCGGTTCCTGGCAGGATCTGGTTGAGTCCCGGTACCGCCTTTTCCATCACCGAAAGCCCCATCAGATGGAGCCCCAACAGGATCATCACCGCCGTTCCCATCTTCCTGGCACCCCAACGGTCCAGCAGTTTCCCCGCCGGGGTCAGGATCAGGGCGCTTGCCACGGTACCGATCAGATAGGTGAGGGAGAGATTCAGGGGCGAGAGTCCCATGGCTCGGGAAAGGTCGTTCGTAAAAACCGAAACCCCCATGGTCTGGCCGGGAATGCTGAGGATCACCGCCATGGTGGCCACCGCCAGAACCAGCCAGCCGTAGAAAAAAGGCAGACGACGGTAGAAGGGGGTAACAGGGAGAGATTTGTCAGATATTCGCATGAACGGGAGTTTAGCCCGGGGGGGGGAAAGTTGCAAGGCCCTGAGTGCCCTGCCGTTTCACCGGCCCCGCTTGTCTAACCGGAGCCTCACCGTTAAAATGGGCCCATGAGCCGGGTCTACCATAATTCCTTATTTAACCGCATCAAGCCGGAGAAGCAGCAGAAGATTCTCGACATCGCCACCGCCGAGTTCGCCGCCCGGGGATATAACGCCGCCAACATCAACGTGATCGCCGAAAAGGCCGGGGTCAGCGTGGGATCCCTCTACAAGTACTTCAACACCAAGGAGGGGCTGTACCTGACCGTGGTGGGCCGGGGGGTGGAGACTCTGGATGCGCTGCTCCGTCAGGTCACCTCGTCTGAAACAACCTTGCTGGAAAAAATCGACCCGATTCTGCTCAGCATCCAGGACCATTCCCGCCATAACCCGGACATCATCAACGTGTACAACGAGATGACCAGCCAGGGTAACCCCGAACTGGCCCGGAAGCTTTCCTGGGAGATGGAATCGGTGTCGGCCCGGTATTACCGTCAGGTCATCGGCGAAGCCAAAAAGCAGGGTTTAGTTCGCACCGATCTGGATGAGGGGGTGGCGGCCTTCTGTCTTGACAACCTGTTTCTTACCCTGCAGTTTTCCTACGGCACCCTTTACTATAAGGAGCGCATGAAGATCTACATCGATGAAAAAGCGCCGGAACGGGACGAAGAGATCCGGCGGCAGGTTCTCCAATTTATCGCCCGGGCCTTGGGGATTGAAGAGCCCCCAGGCTGAAGAACCCCGGCCTCTTTACTTCCACTTATAGACTACCACGTTATCCTGATCACTGAGCAGGTTGTCCTTGAATGCCAGAACAGGAAGGTTATCGCTGCCAACGGCCAGTTTCGGTTCAACCGAGCTGTTGCTGCTGATGTACCCCAGATCAGCCCAGCTTGTACCCCCCTGCCAAACCTTCACCTTTATTTCAAAGGTATCATCCCTATAGGCTGCCATGATCAGCCCGTCACTGGCAACGGTAATATCTGTATAGGAAAGGGAACCACTGAAAAGGGTACCATAGTTTGTCCAGGTTGTTCCCGAAGCCCATTTTTTGACAATAAGGTTTCCGGGGGCTGTTCCCGTAGGAAAATCCGCATAAATCACCACCGGTTTCCCGTCGGAGGGATCTATGGCGGCGGAGACATAACTTCCGTAGGTAGCTAAGGTCCCATAGTCTGTCCAGCTAGTTCCCGAAACGTATTTTCTTGTTCGAACGTAGTAATAGGTAGGAGAGGATGCCGGCGCATATTCTACGAAAATCACGAAGGGTCTATCATCATTGCCCATGGCCATGGAATGAGAAGCTCCCATATTGCCGGTGGCGGAGAGGTACCCCCAGGATGCCCAGGGGTAAGCCAGACCCGATATCACCTTGGTTCGGGTCGTTGAAGCCTCTGTCAATGCCAGGACAGGTCTGTTGTTTGAAAGAACGGCTAATGCCAGATAATAGGCATCGGCGCTGTTGCCCATGGGCAATCCATCGGAGGTCCAGGAAGTGCCTCCTGTCCAGCGGTAACAGACGGGGTAGTTGACGTTGGCATTCCTTCCCGCCACCACTGGTCTTCCATCGGTCCGCAGAGCCAGCTGCAGGTATTCGGGGACACCAAGAAAAGCCACCCCCATGTCGGTCCAGGTTGTTCCGGAGGACCACTTTTTTACAACCGGTCGGGCTTGAGATGTTCCGGGATAGGCATAATCCTTGTAAAGAAGGATAGGGGTGTTGCTGCTGTCTACGACAATTTCCGGTGAGTCAGATTTACCCGTGGTCGGTTTCCCCAGGTAGGTCCAGTGGCTCACAATAAAATTGCTGTTGCTGTCATCAGAAGAGGCGACTGAGTTGTGGGTAACCCGGACCCTATAGTTCCAGCCTGCGGTTTTTGCCGCAGGAATTGTCCAGGCGTAGGATCCGTTATTCGTTGCGCTCGTAGTAATGGTCTGATCGAGGCTGCCGTCTTTCAGTAGTTCAATCTTCACAGTGCCGCTCCCGGATCCCGTCCAAGTGATGGGGCAGGATGATCCTGTGTTGTAGACGGTATTACCGTTGGGTGCGGTGAGAACTATCCTTTCGATGGTAAACTGGGAACTGGAGGCATCGATGGCCGTGGCATCCGATCGCCAGACTCGGAAGGAGTAATTTGTTTCAGCGGCGAGGCCGGCAGCGAAGGTCCAAGTGTAGTCCCCATCATTGGGCGTTGTTATCATTGATCCCACTGGTGTCGTACTCCGGTACAACTGAATACCCACCGAACCTGTTCCGCTGGAGGTCCAGTAAATGGTGGTATTTAAACCGGAAGCAAAATATTGACCCGCCGTGGGCGATGTGACGGCTATTTTTTCAATGGTAAAATAGGAACCTTCACTGGTTTGAGAGGTCACATTGAGAGATGATATTTTGACATGGTAATCTCCCGCAGGAGCCTGGGTCGGAGTCCAGCTAAACAAACCATCATTCTCGGTGCTGGAACTGATAACCGTGATGGGGGAGGGATTTGTCCCCTTGAGCAGTTCTATTTTTACGTACCCTCTTCCGCTTGAAGTCCAGTTGATGTTTCTTGCACTGCCTTGTTCAGTGGCAATTCCACCGGTGGGAGAGGTTAGTGTAAGGCTCTCTATGGTGAATGATTCACTCATACTTGAAAAAGACGGACTGGTCAGGGTAGAGATTTTCACCTTGTAGTCATTCCCGGCAGCTTGAGCTGAGGATACATTCCAGGTGAACGAGCCGTCGTTCGGAGTATTGGCCGCCAGGGTTGCCGAGAGGGCGGCTCCTTTGAACAGTTCCACCTTGACATTTCCGCTGAGTATGCCCGTCCAGGAGACCGTCAAATCGTCTCCCCCCCCGGTAAACGAGGCGGCGGCGGGTGAGAGGACTGAGAAAGAGTCATCTACCACCGCAAAATCTCCATTACTTTCGTCGCTGTATGACACCGATTCGCTTCTCACCCTGATTCGGTAACCCGTGCCGCCAGGTAAGGTTAAGGGCGACCAGAGGTAAGCCCCGTCGTTGTCTTCTCCTGTGGCTATGGTTGTCCATGTTCCTTCGGAACCGACATCTATAGCGATTGTTCCCGGGTAGTTCGAGACCCAGGTTATGGTGCATTCCCCTCCCGTCGCAAAGGTTTCTCCACCATTGGGATAGCTTACCAGCATATTACCGATCGAAAACGATTCGTCACTGGCATCATGGAATGAATCCTCTTCCACGCCGCTAATGGATATTTTGTAATCATCTCCCTCCGCTTGTTCCTCAGGGATCTTCCATGAAAATGTACCGGAATTCATGGTTGATTCAACAATGTTTACCGCCACATCTTCTCCTTTGAGAAGATCAATACGAACGGGGACATCCTGCGCATTGCTTAGCCATGAAATGGGAAGATCCTGGTTTGGTTTAAATGATTCTCCCCCGTTTGGGCTTATTACCGTCAAATATGGGATAGGGGGTTCCTCCGGAGTTTGAATACCTCCCGAAGCTTCCTCAACATCTGCTGCGATCCTTTCTTCAATCGCTTCCAGAAAAGGAGATTCCCTATCCATTTCACATCCCCATGATAACAACATGGCTCCAGCTAAAATTACGGCAAAACTCAACTTCAAAGTAACCTTTTTCATGTTCTTCTTCCCTGGCACCCTCTAAGGGGGAGCCGCATTAGGGTATCTGTCGTGTCCCCAGGCCTGATTTCCCGGTTGAGGAAATTCA
>CAYYNJ010000168.1:3407-6568 GCA_964472775.1 uncultured Spirochaetaceae bacterium | reverse complement strand
GAAGATCAAACCGGGAAACAAAGGTGGTCTACGCCGACGGTTCTCGGATAGAAAATACCTATGACGACGACAACAACCTCGTCAGTTCCCGGAGCAGAAGCGGGTTTTTGACCGGCTATGAGTATGATGAAAACCGGAATATTACCCGGATCGATTATCCCGACGGAAACTATGAGACAAGGGATTACAATTCCGCCTCTCAACTGACCGAAAGGCAGGATCCCGAACTAGCGCAAAAATCATCGAAGAGACAAAACCCCTAATCTGCAGTGCTTTGCCTGTAAGTTTCCGGTGCAAGAAACCGTAGGGAAATGGGTTTGTCATTGAAAAAGCACCTTGGAGTTCTTAATCAAGGAGAATTCCTGTACAAGAAGAGAGGGTTTATACCCGAAGACCTATAGCACTATCGGTGGAAAGAAGTGAGAAATGAAAAAATCTTTGATGAGGTTTAAGAGGCTTCCCGATAAAAGTTTGTATGTAAGCCGTACAAAACAGGCTCGGTTCTGATCTTTCCCTTTCCTCTGTATCCCGGGATGGGAACACCATTGCCGATTCCCTGATGGGGCCGCTGGGTGTTGTAATACCGAGCAAATTCCCGCATCAAGTTCCCTACCTGCTTCTTGTGGAAGAGAATGAAGTGGTCGAAACACTCGTTCCGGGCAGTTCTGACAAACCTTTCGGCGAAGGCGTTCATATCAGGTGAATAGGGCACGGTCCTGACACTCTTTATCCCCAGTGAAGTATAATCAAACCACCGAAGCTCCCCGGAATTATCGTGGATAAGGTAAGTATTCTCTCCCTCCCGCTCAAACATAAACCCTTCCAGCTGGTTCCGGACAAACCCCATACGAGGATTCTGCGTTATCCCGAACTGCACGACCTTGCGGGATTGTAATTCCAGGATGAAAAAAACATAGACTCGTTTTCCGAAGACCGTATCCAGGGTAAAGAAGTCGCAGGCAAAGAGAGAACTCCAGTGGGATTTCAAAAACCTCTTCCAGGACCCGGTGGGAAGGATTTTCCCTTCCTTCCTTGCCTTCTGAAGAGTTCTCCTGATCGTATCCTTTGAAACATCATGATCCAGTTTCGCCAGAACACCGGAAATACGAAGGGCTCCCCAATGGGGATTCTTTTTCTTGATGTCGATAATCAGTCTTATTAGTTTCCCGGAAAGAGGCGGTCTTCCCCTTTTCTTCTTCCTGGAAAGGAAGGTCCACCGCTTCTTCAGATACCTCTTCCAGGCATACAAAACCGTTTCCGGTTTCACCAATGTCAGATGATGCAAAACCTTGGGATTCTGTGCTGCTAAAAGATGAATGAAAACACGATCATTGACCGAATACCGGGGCTTGATACCATGCTGCTCCAAGGAACGTTTTAACCTCTGGTTCTCATGAATTAGATAAGCAATCCTGCAGAAAACCTTCGACCGGGAAGAGAAAAGGAAAGTAAAGAGATAGAAGAAAACCCTGAGCATGAAATGATCCTTTTAAAAACCCGGCAAGGCGGCCCTAACATGAGTCACTTTTTCAAGCTTAAAACAACCGATTCAGAAAGACCTGTTAATTCACAGATATCAGAAATGGGAAACCCTTTCGCCCTCATTCGTTTCGCCGTCTCTATCGCCTCCCGTTCGATACCCCGCTCGATCCCTTGTTCGATCCCCTGTTCAATCAGTTTCTGCTCGTATTCCCGTATTTTCGTTTGAAGCATGGTTTTCGCCTCCGTTATCGTGCTTATTCTCTCAATGATCGGGTCTCTGGTTTCCTGGTCTATCTTGTAGAGATAGTTATTCAACCAGTGCACCAGGGTTTTAACCGCCTCGATGTTCTCTCCTTCAAGTATACCTAAAAATGTATCAAGTTCCTTCTTTAATAGTTCAGGTGAGGAGTTTTCTGCATAAAAAACAGCCGAAAGGGCGTTCTTGATCTTTAAAAGCGACTGCCGCGGTATTTCGTTCTCAATAACCGGGTAGTACTGGAAGGCCGGTATATACCCTGAGGGGATCGAATCTTCTATCAGGTCCTGGCTCCTTAGGGGGGCGCTCCAGAGGTCATCGCCGTTGTAGATGAGAATCGGGACGACCGCCGGGAACTTTCCGCTGTCGGTCTGGGTATGCAGGCTCTGATAGAACTCGGTAATGTAGCGGAGAAAACGGAGGGGCATGGATTTATCGACGGTGGACTGGAATTCCAGGAGCAGATAAATGTAGATCGGCGTGTTCTTGTAGGCGATCTTCCAGATCAGGTCCGATTCTCTTGCCTTGAAGTCTTCTGTCACAGGAATAAAAAACTTGATGTAAACGAAGGTTCTTCCGATTGCCGTTGAAACCATCAAGAAAAAAAGGTAATAACCTGGATGGCGCCACCGGCGTTTTGAGGCGAGGGGGGGGCGTAAGACAGCCGGGAACCGACTGGCTGAAGCCAGGGGGAGACTTCCCCCTAAAAAAGAATCCTGAAAAAATAAAAAAGACCAAGATCCGCAAGACCTCCTACCGGAACGGCCGTCCCGCCCGGACCGACTTTAGGGTAAACGGCCTGGGACAGATCATTGCCACCACGGTTTTCTACACCGATAACCAGGGAACCGCCCTTCAGTCGGTAAGCAAAAGCGTATTCGACGGGGCGGGAAACCTGATCCGCCTTATCGATCCCCGGAACAATAGTACCTTGCGGAGCTACAGCGCCCGGGGAAAACTGCTCTCGGAGACCGACCCCCTGGGCAACAGAACCGAGTTCACCTACGACAAGCTGGACAGGCCGACCTCCCTTACCGACGGCCGGGGCACCTCCGGCGCCTATCCCGGCGGGGACTATACCATCGAATATGTCTACGACGATCTTGACCGGCTTGTGACCGGAAGACTCCCCCGGCACCGGGGCTTGTCGGAAAAACCGGAGGTGAACCTGGTCTACGACCTTAAGGGAAACCTTTCTTACCGTTTCGAAGCCGACGGCGGGGTCACCGGCTACACCTACGACGACCGAAACCGGGTAATCTTGGAGACCCGGAGCGATGCCGATTCGACCCAGAGTTATACCACCGCCACCGTCTACGACCCGGCGGGAAATGTCACTGGTGGTTCTTGCAAGCGTTAAACTTCTGTTTCAAGCCCTCTACCGTGAAGAGCAGATACTGAGTAACCCCGCCCGCGATATTGT
>CAYYNJ010000168.1:0-3397 GCA_964472775.1 uncultured Spirochaetaceae bacterium | reverse complement strand
CAAAAGTGGTGATAGCTGCAAGGCGTATTTCACCGTCTCAGAGATAAACCGCTTTCTGGATGCAATAGACATTGAAAAGCCCCTGGGGCTTAGGGATAGGGCGATATTCGAGCTTGTGTATTCATCAGCGCTTAGGGTAAGCGAGGTTTCGAAGCTTGATATGAATGGCATAGACTTTGAAGAGCGAATGATTATGATCAGACAGAGGAAGTTCTCTAAAGACAGAAGAGTACACCGTATCAACGTCAGCAAGCAGCTTCCTTACAGCCTATACCGCCGGAAGAAGGCGCGGGCCGGTATTCATCAGCATCCAGAGGGGCAGGCTTGGGGCTGCTGGTATTGAAAAGCGTTTTCATGTTTACATCAAAAAAGCCGGAATAGAGAAGACCGGCCTTTCAGTACACTCTATAAGGCACAGTTACGCGACTCATTTGATAGATGCAGGAACTGATATCAGGTATGTACAGGAGCTTTTAGGCCATGAATCGGTTGATACTACAGTAATTTATACCCATATGAGTAGTGAAAGCATGAAGAGAAGCTATAAAAGTCATCATCCGCGTGAGAACGACCTGTATCTTGAGGTAGATGAAGCATATAAGGCCTGGCTTTTTGAGTTTAAGGCTCAGCTTAAGAGGCAGAAAAAGAAAAGAGAACAACGAAGGAGAAATAGAAAATGATAGTAGAGTATTATCACGATAACGTGATAAACTTGGATAAGAGGCATGATATGGAAGCAGAAAGAATTATAGAGAAAATAGAGTCCGATACGCTGGTGTTGCATAACCTTACTAAATACAAGGGACAGAAAGTTGAAGTAATTATATTGCCTTTCAGAAATGAGGCTGATGATGATATTACTTCAGAAGACATTCTCCGACTTGCTCAGGCAGGAGGTGCTTTTGACTTTCTTAATGATCCTTCAGAAGATATTTATACACTTGCAGACGGGACTCCCATAGATGACTAAAGGACAATAGTTTTAGTACCGTTTCCGTTTGCAGATTTATCAACGGTAAAAGTACGCCCAGCACTCTGTTTGACTGATTTGATGGAACCTTATGATCAGGTGATTCTGGCATTTATAAGCAGTAATATAACGGGAAAGAATCCTTTAATAGATATTTTATTAGATGAGAATTCGCAATGGTTCAAAGAGACAAAATTAAGAGTTTCATCTGTATTGAAGCTTAATAAACTGGTAACCGTAGAAAAGAACATTATTAAAATAAAGCTAGGAATTGTACCGGAAGAAATTTTGACGGAAGTGGATAAAAAGCTTAAAGTGGTTTTGAAATTAAAGTAAAAGATTATGAATGAACAATTAAAAAAAGAAATAAGTATACTTGCACTACTGTATATGCAGTCGATATTCAAACAAAATTTTATATGCAGAGGATCTGATGTTCTTCCAGGAAGCGATTATCCTGTTCAAGAATCTGTAAAAACCTGGATGCAGGCCCTTGGGGTTTGTTTCTTCCGGATTCCCATGCTTCAATTGTTTTTATGGATACACCCATAGCCTCAGCAAAAATCATCTGCGAAAGATTTAAAGACTCTCTGATCTTTTTAATCCTGTCAGCATTATATTCAGGTAAAGGAGAAACAGTAACTTTACGTCTTTTAACTGTTTTAAGCCTTCCCTTGCTGACTTCCAAGGCCTCATTTAATCCTGTCATAATCGAATTGAAATAAGTATTATTTTCCATTCTTGCCTCCCTGCGTTCTCAGGTTTGCCTTTATCTGTTCAATAACAGATTTAATCTGTTTCTTTTCGTCCTGTGATAAATTCTCTTGTACATTCTTTTTAAAGCAGGCAATCATGTAGATTTGCTTGAAGTAGGCAAAATCAACATAAAGGGTTCTGATGCTTCCGCTTTTACCTTTACCAGGAAGCGCCCATCGAAGCTTCCTGAGTCCGCCGGTTCCCTGTATCATATCACCGGCTTGTGGATGTTCGCAAAGATATACTTCAAGCTCTCTTTGATGTTCATCAGTAAGTTTTACATCAGCCCATTGCTTTTCAAAGGACGGCATGTAGACGAATTCACGAGTCATATCAAAATATAAACCCTATCTAATAGGGTGTCAAGGGTGGGTAATCGAATTCAGTCGGTGTTTAATCTTCGGCGACCCCAATAAATGAAAAGAGTAGAAAGAAATCCTGAGGAGAAATCGTCCCCCTTGCTTATGGTGTCATCGATTAGATTGGAACAGCATAACGACACAAAATCTGGGCTTTGTTACCACAAGTATGCTGGAGCGAATCAAAGACAGTAAAATCAGTTTCGATTCAACCGACACCGGGAACGGTAATAATCTTGTTATTTCACGTGATCAATTGTCCGATGGTGAGAATAATGGAATTGGGGTGGGGTATGAGTTTTCCGATGGCCCTCGCCGCCTGAAGAGTGTTATGGTGGTTAAAGGGTGCTCTGCGACGAATCATACCGAGGACGATTCGGTTTATATGAGCGAGAAGGATGAGAATATAGCGGTTTATTATTATAAGGACTCTAATTGGTTCAAACTACAGCCTTCGGAATATATCGAGTGTGTGGAACGTGTTACATATGGGAAGTACTATATCTATCCTGGTCCTAACAACTTTAAACCCGGGGAGGGAATTTTCTCCAGCCGGGCTTCCTTTTTTAATGCGAATGATGAAACAGTAAGATCGTACCTCATTTTTAATAGTACCATTGAAGCAGAGAAGATCCTTGTTGTTGACCATAGCAAAAACAGTTTTTTGAATGTCAGTGAAATGGCGGTATTCGAGGATGAACCGGGTGGAGATGCTGCGGAACTACGACGGGAAAGCCCGCCTTTCAAAAAGGTGATAAACTCGGTCTTGTAATTCTGTTTGCCAATACAAAAACAATTGATGGTACCAATATTGGACCAGATGGAAATGCGATTGGTGGTGGTGAAAATCGTGATGGGAGGTGGAGATTACATAATTCTACACATCCCTTAACAGGGGCTTTGACTGCGATCTTCAATGTTTCCGAGGTGAAATTAAAGGCTGCTGTGAAAGCTGTTGGGACGTCTTCAACAAAAGTAAGAGAATATCTCGGGAAATAGTTCCTGGGTAAAAATCCCCAAAACCGTTCGGTTCCGTGCTATGGCAGGCGGAGCCCGGCGAAGGTGTGCCCGCCTCAGGGGCCGCCCAGGTTAGACCCGGTACCTTAGAAGGGAAAGGGGGGTAAGCAGGGGGTCTGGGGGGCGGCGAGGGGGGAAAACCGTAGCAAACCCTTGCACCGCGTTGTTTACCTGCTATCTGTAAACGTCTTTCCTATGGCCTACTCGTATGATTTCAATGAAAAGCTCGTTATCATACAGGAGGATTTGTTCTTTCTGAGGTAGTTTCTTTAATTCCTTTACGGCAGATTTCTAG
>CAYYNJ010000167.1:0-6575 GCA_964472775.1 uncultured Spirochaetaceae bacterium | reverse complement strand
AATCGCCCAAGGGGTAAGAACCACCACCCTAAGCAGGCCCCGGCCGGGATAGTCCTTATTCAACACCTGGGCAAAGAGAAGACCTAAAACCACCTCCACAGCCACGGTAACCACCGTAAAAATCATGGTAAACCCCAGGGCGTTCCAAAAGCGGTCATTGGTGAACATGTTGATATAATGTTTTAGACCGACAAAGGTCATCTGATCACCAAACTGCAGCCGGTATTCGAAAAAACTCAGATAGAGAGTGCGGACAACCGGATAGAGGGCAAAAAGGGTAAAAATCAGGATGGTGGGACTCAATAAGAGATACCCGAACTGTTTCTTGGTCATAGGAAAGGGTGAACTCCTTACGGACTGACGGTCCGGATAATTGAGAGAGCCGGCTCCCTCTAGGGGAGCCGGCGGGCCTCGATTGAAACCGCCGTCAATGACGGCGGTTATTTAGAAGGCCGCCGAAAAACTTGTTTAACGGCCGACTTTTTCCATATTAGCCTGGGCGTCGGATAGAGCCTGAGCCACACTTTTACTTCCCTTCATGGCATTCTGTACCTCCGTGGAAAGGATTCCCGAGATTTCCGCATAGAAGGGTGATTTGGGCCGAGGCGCAGCGGTTTTAAAAACATCGGGAAACATGGCATAGAAGGGATAGGCCGCCAGAATGTCCTCGTCCTGATACAGGCTGGTCCGGGCGGGAAGATAGGTGTCATTCAGGGCATGCAGTTTCTGGGCGTATTCACTGGCATAGAAGTTCATGAAAAGGGCGGCCGCCTCCTTATGGCGGGAGTTCTTGTTCATGAAAAGCTGCCAGCCCCCGAGAACACTGACACCTTCCGTACCCTGGGGTCCCCGGGGAAGGGGTGCTACGCCTAATTTGCCCACCACGTTGGAATTCGCCGGATCCTGTCCCATGGCGTAGGCTTTCGGCCAGGCCCGCATAAAAACCTGCTTTTCCTGGAACATGGATGCCCGGGCGTCACCGCTGCCGTAGGAAAGAACCCCCTCGGGCATGAGTCCCTTGGCATAGGCATCCACCATGGTCTGGAGAATCTGCCTGTTCTGGGGAGAATCGATGACGATGTTGTTGTTTTCGTCTATGACCGATCCCCCGTTGGAGTAGTACCATTCCACCGCATTACAAGTTAGCCCCTCGCCGTTAGAAAGGGATCCCACCAGGGCGTACATGCCGTTTTTTTCACCGGCAATAATTTCTTCGGAGGTCTTAAACAGTTCCTCATAGGTGGAAGGGACCGGTTTGCCGTATTTCTCCAGCAGGTCCGCCCGGTAGTAGAGAACCCCTGCGTCGGTTCGGAAAGGAACCCCCCAAACCTGACCGTTATAGGTGGCGGCGTCAATGGTTCCCGGGAGGAATTTGGCCCTTTCTTCTGGGGGAAAATACTTCTCCATGGGTTCGATGAGCCCGGCGGAGGCAAAAGTGGCGGTCCAGGTCACATCGGCATTGAAGAAGTCCACCGAGCTATCGCCGCTGCGCAGGGCGATCAAAAGAGCCTGCAGCTTCCCGCTGGTGTCTTCGGGCAATTCAATGACATTAATGGTAATGTCAGGGTACTGTTTATTAAACTCCGCCACAATCTCAGCCTGGGTATTGCTGAGGGTGGCGGCATGGGCATACCAATTCAGCGTCACGGGCCCGTCTTGTACGGATTCCTTGCCGCCGGAAGCATGGACCGCCAAGACAAGGGTCAGGGAGAGAATCAACATAATCACGAGGAACCTTGTTTTCATAATACAACTCCTTATAAAAAACATGTCACATTTAACGCAATATATTGCGTTTTTATTTGACTTTATATACATTCTAATGTAGTATTATTTATTAATCAACCTTTCTTTGCGCACAAGGTTGGGATTTAACAGATATTTAACGGAGACAGCCATGAATAATGCCGAATCGGCCATTGCCCAATTTATCAAAGAGCTGCGGAATCACCGAAACCTCTCCCAATCCCAGATTGCCCAGGCGCTGGATGTTCCCCTGCGGACCTACCAAAGCTGGGAAAAGGCGTATACATCCAGCGCCGTCAACCTCTTGGGGCTGGGGGATTTCTACCACCTTTCCCCTGATCAATTCTTCCTGGCCCTGCACAGGGCAATTAAGGGAGATCCCCTTCCCCCGGAAATCCTTCACAATACAGGGAGACAAATCGCCCAGGCCGCCGCCGAAGGCGCCGATGAGGAGGAACTGGTCCAAAGATTTCCCGAGTATTTCCGCGGCCTCAACAGGGCAGAAGCCATCAATACCGCCCTTCTTGACACCTATTTCTCTACCTCTTATAACCGTCCCCTTCTGGATAAACCCCGGGAACCCCGCCTGGAAGAAGCCGTGGCGGGACGGCTGAACTTGAAGGCTGGAAAAGTCCTGGTGGTGGACTGCCGGAACCTGCACTTTCAGACGTTGAAAGAGATGGCCCTAGCCCCCTACGGGGCCGGACTCATCCAGGCCTGGAGTCAGGGAAAGCCCTTGTTCCGGCTCGGCATCAGCAACGGTTATACCATCGCCCGGGTACTCGATCAGCTGCCCAGGCAGGAAGCTCAAAACATCACCCTGTTTCCGCTCAATTTCACCCAAACCCCGGCGGATTATCCCATTTCCACCACCTCCCTGATATCGGCCTTCATGTACCGGCACGAAGGCCGATGTGCGGAACACCGGCATATGAATGAAAGTGAGGTGTACGGGGCCATGATGCTGGCCGATGCGGCTCTCTTGGGAATCGGAACCCTCATGCAGAAGGGGCTCTATTCCCGAATGATCAGTGCCACCTTGGGGGAGGCTTACCGGGAGAAAGTTCTTTCCGCAGGGGCCATTGGGGATTTCAACTACTATTTAATTGACAAAAACGGTGAGAAGAAAGATTTCCCCAAACTGGTGGCGCCTTTAGGTCCCCAAACCAGTCCGGCCTTGATAAAATCCATAGAATTGGAATTACTAGGTCAAAAAGCGGACCGCGGCTGCCCCGTCGGCGTGGCCGCCGCGGGGGCCCATAAGGCGGAACTGGTCCGCCTGGTGGTTCAAAAAGGATACGTCAACACCCTTCTCCTGGATTCCACCCTGGCGGTACAGCTGCTCGATGGCTAAGCCAGCAACAGCAGACTAACCGCCATCACCGCCATGCCTCCGATGAGGCCTCCGATGGCAATATGGTGTTCCCCGTACTCTTCGGCGGTGGGGAGAAGTTCGTCCAGGGAAATGTACACCATAATGCCCGCCACGGAAGCGAAGATCATGCCGAAGGCGGCATCGCTGACGAAACTCCGCAGAATAAAATAACCGATCAGGGCCCCCACCGGTTCGGAAAGGCCGGAGAGGAAGGAGAGCCAGAACGCCTTCTTGCGGCTCCGGGTGGAATAGTAGACCGGAACCGAAACGGCAATCCCCTCGGGAATGTTGTGGATGGCGATGGCCACGGCGATACTCACACCCAGGGTGGGATCGTTTATGGCGGCCATGAAGGTGGCCAGCCCTTCGGGGAAGTTATGGATGGCAATGGCCAGGGCGGAAAAGAGCCCCATCCGCAGGAGGGCGGCATTCTGAGGCACATCCTTGGCCCCCTTGCCTTTGTCGATCCGCGCAGCATCTTTGCTGAGATTCTTCATCTCGTGGGGATTTTCATAACTGGGGATAACCTTATCGATCAAGGCGATCACGGCGATGCCGATGAAAAAAGCGATCACCGTATACCAGTAGCCCTGCCGCTCCCCGTAGAAAGAGACCAGAGAATCCTTGGCTTTGACAAAGATCTCGATGAGAGAGACGTAGATCATCACCCCCGCCGAGAACCCCAAAGACAGGGCCAGGAATTTAGGGCTGAACTTCTTGGAAAAAAACGACATCAGGCTGCCCAAACCGGTGGCGGCACCGGCAAACAGGGTCAGCCCGAAGGCAAACAGGACTGTCTCGAATTCCATGGTAAGGCGGCTCCTCTCTTTTCTTAACGCAATAGTAATGATCTTGATTTACTTGATCAACTACCCGCTGCCTCCGTCCCCGCCACTGCGGCGGTCCCCGCTCCGGCGGTGCTGGCGTGATAGTAATTCAAGTGGGATTTAATCCCCGCCTGTTGGAGCTGAAGGATCACCTCGGTACGCATATCCGCCTTGAGCTCCCAGGCTTCGGCGGGAGAGGCGGCCCAGGCGGCAAGCCAGCATTTGATACTCTCTTTTTCCGCCTCCATGACCCAGAAGGAAGGCTCCTCAATATCCTGAAAATACCGGCTCTTCCGGGCCGCCGCCTCGGCGATTTCCTTAAACCGCCGGATATCCGCATCGGGAGAAATGAAAAATTCAATGTGGGCCCAGAGCCACTTATCCTGGAGGGTGTAGTTGACGAACTCCTGGTTGATCATTTGGGTGTTGGGGATGACAAAACGGCGCCAGTCCCAGAGTTTCACCACCGTGTGAGTGGGAGAGATATCTTCGATGGTGCCGTAGTTGCCGTTCATCACAATGGTGTCGCCGATGTTCAGCATCTTGGAGGCGGTGATGGCGATACCGGAAAGAAAATTCTCGATAAACGGTTTGGCCGCCATGCCGGTGATGATGGCGGCGGATCCCACCAGGATGGAAATCACCGCCTGGGGAAGCTGGTCGACAAACGGAAAGGTCACAGCCATGAAGACCAGGAATACCCCCAGAAGAATGGCCACCTTTCTGAAAATGGAGAACCTCTGGGTCACGCTCTCTTTGGCCCGGGTTTTGAAAGACCGCAGGGGCCGATCCAAGGGGGTAGAGGTAGGAATCGCTTCGGAAACCTTTAACCTGTCGATGACCGCCTTCTTTCTTCTCAAGGCGGTCTTAAAAATCACCTGGATGATGGTGATGAGCACCACCAGCGCCAGGGCGCCCAATACAACAAAAAAATACACCTTCCTATCCCAATCCAGCAAAAAATCCATCCTTCAAATTCTTCTGATGGATTTCATTATACCAGGGACGCCGGCCCGGGCCAACCGGCCCGGGGTGTGGCCACAGGGAAGAGATCTTAAATCCTTACCTCACCGCACCGGATCGGGGACGGTTTTCCGGCGGGAAAGCCGAAAAAGGTCCAAGGCAATCAGGATAAACCAGACAAGGTAGAGGGGGCCGGCGGTCATGGTAAACACATCCTTCACAGGGGGAATAAAAATGCTCAAGGCTTCACTGAAAAGATCAAACCCATGGGCGGTCAGGCCGATGAGGGCGGTGGCCCGGCGGTAGTGGGGGGACCGCAGCATGAGAAGCGAAAGAATCACCGCACCCAGCTCAATCATAAGACTGCGGATTTTTGCGGAGGTGCTGATCCACATATCCCCGGCGAGCATGGCTTCCCCGGCGGAGAGCAGCTGCTGTTTCATCTCTTCCGAAGATGCCAGATGATATTTTCTGTTTAAGGTGAGAATTTCCATGATATTCAGTCCGGAAATGAAGAGGGTGACCCCGGCAAGAATGCAAAAAAGGGCGATTCTTGCGGCGATTTCGTTGCCGGTTTTCAGGGAGTGATATATGGGGTAGAAGAGAAGGTAGTAAAACGGAAGAATCACCACCGAGAGGATATCCAGCCTAAGCAGGCCGGTGAACCGGTTCTCCGCCAGCATGGCAAAACACTCTCCCGCCGTTTCCGGGTATCCTTCTCCGACCAGGGCAAAGATTAAAATTGTCAAAACCAAATAGACTAAGAAGATCAAAGACGTATAAAATCCCGCCTTGTACAGGGTCCTGGCTCCCTTTTCCTGATAAGAGACAAGTTCTTCCATTTTTATTACCTCCCTATCTTGTGAACTTTCTAAACGAAATCTACCGGCTCAAGGCCCGGGATAGAGTATCCTGGATTACCAGACTGCTGTAGGTAGCCCCGGAGACGGTATCCACATCGATTCTCTGCTCTTCCAGGATCCGGGGGATGATCTTTTCCGCCTCGGCGCCCTGGCCGTGACGGTGTTCGATAAGCCGGATATCCCGGAGGACATGATCTTTCACGTCTGCCTCAAGTTCCACGATGATGACCCCCGTATGAACCCGGGCCCGGTAGGTACCGTCGGAAACGGTATCCAGATTCACGGGAGATATCTCCACGGTGGCAAGATAGGTTTCAAACTTTTTTACCACCCGGGAAAAAAGAAGTCCCCCGGCGGCGATGACAATCACCAATACGGCAAGAATGATTAAGGGAATCTTTACACGCTTTTTCATAGCTTCTCCTAAAAAAAGTAGTTTTGTTAATTCACCGGGACGGTTTTTCCCGGAACAGGTAACGGATCATATCGTCGATCTCCCGGGGCACATCGGTGAGATGCAGCGCATCGTTTTCCGACAAGGCCAGGGTCAGAAGTCCATGGATTCCGGTGATGAGTATCTTAATCATCCTCGGTACTTCTTCCGGAGAGAAGTTCCCCGACCGGTGGAGAAAAGCGAAAGCTTCCCGGGTCTGTTTTTCCAGAGCCGAAGCATCATCGGCCCCGCCGGCGGGCTTATCCTCAGGGTTCAACCGGTGAAAATAGAAAAAGCGGAAAACCTGAGGATTACCGATGAAGTAATCCGCATAGGCGGTGAAAAGAGCCCGGACATCGGTGGTGCTG
>CAYYNJ010000166.1:0-6632 GCA_964472775.1 uncultured Spirochaetaceae bacterium | reverse complement strand
GTTTTGAAGAACGCTTTCAGCGAGCCGATCTGGATAACATCCTCGAACTTAAGAAGGCGTTCTCCCGTCACCGGTTCTTCATTGACCAAAAGCCGTACCGAATCGGCCGCCTTAACCACATAGACATCCCGCCCCTTCACCCGGAACAGGGCATGCCGGGGAGCCGTCTCCTTATAACCGGCGAGGACGATATCATTCCCCCTATGACTGCCCAGGCTGAGCCTATTCTGTGAGAGGCTGTACTCTTTCCCCCGGAGAGGCCCATTGAGCAGCCGCAGCACACCGTAGGAAAAGCCCCGTTCCAGCAGGGCGTAAAACAAGGCGATAAGAAGGCCGAAAAGGGCAAACCCCGCCAGTCTAGCAAAGATAAGGTCAGGATAGCGGCGGCGGATAAACTCTATGGCGGCGCCGCCGAGCAGTCCTCCGATCACCCCGCCCAGGGCTCCTAGGCCGCTCTTCTTTACGCTCTTGGCACGGATACCTTCAACCATTCCCACCATCAAGCCGAGCACCGCCCAGCCGATACCGCGGGCGGCGGGTACCGCAAAATCCCTGACGGTCTGCTGCAGCATAAAAAAGAGAACCCCCTGCCCGGCGGTAAACCCCAGCATACCGCCCACCAGACCCACCGCCGCACCCATGGCCATTCCCCGCACAATTTTCCCCCTGTCCCGAGAGGTAAGCCCCTCGGCGCTTCCGAAAAAGAGCCCCAAAATAAAACCGAAAAGGGCTCCTTGGGTTATGCTGAACAAAAAATAACCGGGGAACACGGTCTGGAAGGTAAGCACCAGTTCCAGGAGGGGCCAAGCGGTAACTCCCGCCAGCACACCCAGGATAATTATGATCAATCTGCGTAAACCGACACTCATAAACCTACTCCTATAAAAACACGGCGTTAGCCGCGAGTCCGGGCAGCTTTGCTGCCCCGATGACGAGAATAAGGAGAAGATAAAATACACGGAGGTATTTTATCAGTCCTCCTTCTTCAGCTTCGGATTCAGATAGAGACTATGCTGATCTTCACGGATCAGCAGGCTGAAGCTTTTGGAAAGATATCCCGGCGAGGAAATACGGAACCGGTACACCTCTCCCGTCACAAGCTCCAGGTCCGCCCTATCCTCCCAATCCATCCATCGTCCGTCGATCATTACCTCGATACGGCTGGGGATCTCATCCCAGGTATCCTGGTCCTGGACAAAAAACTCCACCGCCAGGGGAAGAGGTCTTGAATCGAGAGAAAACAGCAAGCGGCGGGTGGATTGATCCTTCATGCTCCGGAGTGAAAAAGTACTCCAGTAGATAGAATTCTCCGCCTGAACCTTTATCCGGTACTCTCCCGCCGGAAGAAATACGGGCCGGCTGACGAACCGCCGCATGCCGTCCCCGCCGCCTTCGGGTTCGGTACTGTAAAAACGTATCGGCGCCATGGCGATTTCCTCTCCGTCTTCTCCGGTATCGGGGAAAAGCCAAGCTTGGAGGTAGTAATCCTCGGGGGGTTTGTAACCATCCTCGGTCCGGACCTCCACAAGAAGTTCGCCGTGGCTCACGGGAAGCACGAGGCGGTGAAACCATCCTGAAAAGTAGAGGGCTCCTCCCGCGCCGGCTAAAAAAAGCACCAGCCCAAGGGCGGCACGGAAGATTCGGCGGAGGCGCTGCCGAACCGATGGTTTGACCGGTTCAATGGGCTGCCCGCTCACCGCCGCCCGGAGCTGCTCTTTCAGTTCTCCCTTAGGGACTTTTCTAAAATGGCCCTCCAGGGTGCGGATCAGGGGGTCCAGATCCCGGTACCGGCGCTTCCGCTTGGGATGCATGGTTTTTTTGATAATTCGGCGGATCAAGACGCTCACCCGGGGATTAAACCGGAGCGGCGAAGGATGATGGCCCTTGGTGATGGCCATAACCAGCTCGGCGGAAAAACCGCCGGGAAACGGTTTCTTCCCGGTCACGCTCTCATAGAGCATGACCCCGAGAGAGTAGATATCCGCCCGCTTGTCCACATTCCTGCTGTCTTGAAACTGCTCAGGCGCCATGTAGGAGGGTGATCCCAGGGTCATTCCCTCCCGGGTAAGTCCCTCCTCCCCCTCTTCCCGGGAAGAGGCAATGCCGAAGTCAACGAGTTTCACCTCCCCGTCCCGGGAGAGCAGAATGTTGGCGGGCTTTATGTCGCGGTGAATAACCTGGCGGTGATGGGCGTACTCCAAGGCCTTGCACACCTGGTAGAAAATATAAAGCGCCACATCGTTGGGAAGGTACCGCTCTTTGCGGATAAGCTGCTCCAGGGAGAGCCCGTCGATATACTCTAAAACAATGTAATGGGAACGCCCTTCTTTAAAGTGGTCGTAGACATCAACGATGTTGTCATTCCGGAAATCCATGAGGATCCTTGCTTCCCGGCGAAACCTTTCGGCGAAATCAGGATTCCCCTTCAGGGTCAGTTTTTTCAGGATAATGAAACGGTCCAGGGTGGGATGAACTCCCTTGTAGACGGCCCCCATTCCGCCTTCCGCCAGCAGCTCTATAATCTTGTATTTACCTATACTTTCGGGGACGCGGCTCATGACTCTCCTCCGGAACCGATCATAATATCATTTTCGAGTATTTCATCAAGGCGGTCGGGAAGCTCCACCACATGGCTGTCCAGGTCTATCCTCTCTCCCGGTTCGAGAACCGCTATGATGTAAGCCGAGGGATTATGAAGTTGCACATAACGGCCCTCGGCCCTAAGGGCATATCGTCCTGTCACGGCCCGGTGGCCTCCGAAATAATACGCCTCCGCCGGGGCGGTGCAGAATTCGTCGATCATCATCGCCACGCTGCCCTCTTCGGCCCCGTCGTTGGGGGTCCAGGTGAGGCCGGAGACCACTTCATCCAGAGAACGGTAACGGATAACCTCCTCACGGGAGTAAAAACGTTCCGGCTCGCCGTGGGAAATCATAAAATGGCCGTCCGCCGCCACCAAGGGAAGCTGACGTTCAAAATCGGCATAGGCGTAGAGGACATCATCCCCATAGAATTTCTGAAGCCAGAACCGGACCATCTCCCCTTCGAAGGCGAATTTACGAAAAGGGTGATTACCCCGGCCTTCTTCGTTAAGGATGTTTTCGTGATTCCCCTTGAGAAAATGGAAGCGGTCGGGAAAGGCCAGCTTCAACCGCAGGACCATTTCCATAAGTCCCAGACCTTCCCTCATCTCTTCATCCATAGCCTTGTGTCGGGAAAAACCGCCGGAAAATTCCTTAAGAGCCTTCTGCCAGCGGCCGTATCCCCGAGATTCGGAATGCAGCCCGTCCCCTACGCAGACAATCTGCCCCGTCCCCTCCTGCAGCAACTGTAAAAACGGCTTCCCCCGCACCTCATGGCTGAGAACGTGGGGTAAAAAGCCCAGCCGGGCATGCAGGTCCGGAACCACAACGGTGGTTCGTTCGGCAAGGCGGATAAGCCCCCCGGGACGATTAGACTCATCCCGGGGCCGGTAAAGCTGATCCTCGCCGGCCAGCAGGGCCGTGCCTTCCCGGAGCAGCCGCAGAAACCCCTCCCTTTCGGGAAGGGTACTGCGAAGAATTATCGAACGAAGCGATACCATAACTTATTGTATGATGGTCTTGTTTAAATCCACAAAATTTTCGGTAAGAATCCTTGTTACTTCCGTAAGCAGTTCTTCCTGCTCCTCCTCTTCCATCTCCCCGTTGATAAAGGCGATTCGAAATACGGGAGAACTCTTCTCGATGGGCCCATCGGTAAATAACGCCGAGGCGTCAATCTCCACATCGGCGGCAAGGTTGGTGACATCCGCTTCGGCGGATTCGGGAACATCGTTTCTTATTCCAATACTCCGGTATTCCACGTTTCTTCCGCCGTCCCTCAGGGGCCCGACGGTGATAAGGCTTCCCGAATAGGTCATGAACAAACCCCCGCCTTCATATTCTGCCGGAAAGGTTTCGGCCTGTTCCATCCCGGAGGAGTCCACCTCACTGTCGAAGGCGTTCATTTTTTCAAGCCACGCCTCTTCCAGACTCTGCCTCGACTCCTCGGTATCCGGCAAGCCGGCGGTTTTGACAAGTTGTTTCAGGTGCCTGCGGATTGTATCATTGATCATGTTCTCTTCTGACGACATTAGATTGCCTCCTCATAAGATTTTGTTTGTTCGAACGTACTCCCGGGCAGGTTAAAAAACAACTTTTTTTTCAAGACCGATGATATTCCTGCACAATGGGACTATTTTTAAGTATGAAACAAAACCAATCCAAAAACCAGAAACTGCCCCGGGAAATAGAAGAACACCTCCAAAAACTGATGAAAAGCCTCGAGCTGCCGGACAACGAGGAGAATTACGGAAAACTGTATGATGCCTGGATCAGAAAAGAACATCTCTTCGAAAGCCAGACCAGGGCCCTCGAAATGGAAACGGTGGAGGGCCTGCCGGAAGGCGACGGCCGGGGCGCCGTTCTTCTGACCAGTTCAGGATCGCTGCTCTCCCTCTCTCCGGAGAAGAAAGAAGGGCGGTGGATGGAATATGCCAGCATTCCCATCAGGACCGATGTACCGGACATCCTGAAGGGAGAGAAGGTGTCCCTGGCATCTCTCCTGCGCCTGGGAGAGTCCCTGGTGCTTCAGGATGCTCCCCTGAAACAGACATCCCCCCTCTACCGCATCGCCGTGTGCCGTCAGGGGATATCGGCGGCGGAACAGGAAAAGAGGATCCGTGAGGCCACCATCTACCTCACCAACGGCTTTGTCCGGATAAACAAGAACATGACCGCCCTGCAGGAAAACGCCATCGAACACTTTACCAAGCAGTCTCTAGTTGCCTACGTCGCCCAGAGAAATGAGCTGACCCAAAAGCAGGTTCTCGGGGTAATCGACGATTTCTTTACCATGGTCGAAAGCGGCATCCTTCTCGGAGAGAAGGTACCCCTGGGAAGCCTGGGCCGAATGGGCTACAAGGTACGGCCGCCCCGGCAGGCCAGGGTGCTTACCAACCCAGCCACGGGTGAAGAAATGACCGTTTCGGCTAAACCAAGCCAGGCGGCGGTCAAATTTTATCCCTCGGGAAGGTTGAAAAAACTCGCCTCCTCTATTCCGGTGGAGGACGAAGAGCAGAAATAATTCTCCCCGGCCTTGTGTTTTAAGGGGATTGGTAGCTATTATTAAAAACAACCAAGAAGAAAAGTGAGGAAAAAAACATGACCAAACGGTTCTCTGCCTTCGTTGCGCTTTCGGCCCTTCTATCGGCCCTAGGGCCCCTGACCGCCCAAGCCGGACTTTCTCCCGAAGAAGCCCCCTATGCCATCGCCCTGGAGGCGGAGCTGGGTTTTGTGGACGTGGTGGGCCATACCTACCAAAGCGGAGATCCAGGCACCAACTTCGACTACGTGAATCAGGGGGGTCAGGACATCCTCTTCCCTGCCCTGCGGCTGGCGGCGGAGATAACCCTGAAGGACCGCCACATCATCAACTTCCTTTATCAGCCCCTGGAGGTAAATACCAACGTTTCCTTCGACGAAGCGGTGGTCATCGACGGGGTCACCTTTCCCGCAGATACCCCCATGGCCCTCCGGTACAGCTTCCCCTTCTGGCGGCTCACCTACCTCTACGATTTCAGTTCCCGGGAGAACCTGGAACTGGCGGCGGGGGGAGCCCTGCAGCTGAGAAACGCTTCGGTCACCTTCCGGTCCCTGAACGACCAGGCCGGGCAGGATATCACGGTGAGCCAGAATCTGGGCCCCGTTCCCGCCCTGGCCTTCCGGGGCCGCTATACCTTCCCTTCCGGCGTCTACCTGGGGGCGGAAGCCACGGGACTCTACGCTTCCAGCGCCATCATCAACGGCGCCGATTTTGAGTTTGAAGGCTCCATCCTGGATGCCTCCGCCCAGGCGGGGGTGCTGCTCAACGGAGGCCGGGAAATGTACGTGAAGCTCCGGTTCCTGGGAGGCACCGCCGTGGGGAACAGCGAATACGTGGACCGCACCTGGACCGAGGCGGAAAGCACCTACACGTCCAATAAGCTGGCCACCCTGTTTCTGACCCTGGGGCTGCGGCTGCGGTAAGCCTTAAATGACCCTTTTGGTGAAGGGGATATTTCACAGGAAAAACGAAGATTTACGAGGATAGCAGGTGGATGGCCCGCCCCCTTTCCCGGCGGCGGATTTTCCTGTAAGATAAGGCCTCCCTTCCCGGGGCACCCGGAGGGAGGCTTTTTTTATTCCCGGTCAAGGAGCCACACATGGAACAACTGAATCAGTTTATGGCGGAAAAATTTTACTATCTCTTCATGGGTCTGCTGGTGGGCTACCTGATTCTACGGACCAGGAATAGACCTTCCCGTCAAAAGCAGCAAGCCTTGGTTTTCGTGATCATAGGTGTTTTCTTCATCTACACCGGGGCCATCGTCACCCAGCAGCTGCAGCTTCCCTCCTGGTTCTCTCTCCTGATCATCGCCGCAGTAATCGCCGTCGAGATCATAGTACTGCGCCACCGCTGGGTGTTTAAAAGGAAATGCCAGGAATGCGGAAAACCTCTGGACTGGACCACCACCCTGATGGACGACCGCAACACCTGCGCCGACTGTCTGGCCGCCCGGGAGGCGGAGGTGACGGCAGAGGGAGAGGCTTCCGAGGAGGAGTAGGTCCCCC
>CAYYNJ010000165.1:5240-6638 GCA_964472775.1 uncultured Spirochaetaceae bacterium | reverse complement strand
CAAGAATGACAACCAGAAAGGCCTTTAGGATTACCTCATTACCCACAAAGGGGTTAATACCGAAAATCGGTGCCATCAGGACACCCGCTACCCCTGCTAGACCGCAGCCGATTCCGAAAGCCAAGGCTGTGATGCGGTTCACCTTTATTCCTTGGAGGGCAGCGCCCTCATTGTTCTGGGCAACGGCACGTATCGCTTTACCTATTTTCGATCGCAGGAGGAAGACATTCAGCATAAGAATTACGATGAAACCAATAATGATGACAGACAGTCTCTCTAAGGTAAATATAGCCCCCCAGAGGTTAATAATGCCTTTGAATGAGGAAGGGACATGCTTGTCCAGCTCGCCAAAGATTATTACAGCCAACATTTGAAAGATCCAGGCCAAACCCACGGCCGCAATGAGCGAAGTCAATTCCATCTGGGGACGAGCTGTGAGAGGTCTAAAAATCACCTTTTCAAGAGCTACCCCTATCAGCCCCACGATAAACATGGATGCCAAAATAGTCACAAAAAAGTTGACGCCAAACTTTCCCAAAAAGAAATAGGCAATAAAACCTCCCAACATGTACATCTCACCATGGGCAAAATTGACGACCCCAAGGATACCAAAGATCAAACTAAGTCCGACGGCAATGAGCGCATAGAAAAGGCCCAGCATTACCCCGTTGACAATACCTTGCAGAAGCAGAGAAATTTCCATGTTTTATCGCCCTAACGTAAAGAACTTTTTGCCAATCGCGGTCATCGGGATTCTGTTTCCAGTCAACCGTCATGGGAACATTATGCCTTCTCCGTTCAACAAGAAAACTTTTATTTAGGCAACGAGACCCTGTTGGTCGGTGGCTGTCAGTGAGAAGCGGGCACAGTTAAGTACTTGCTCCCCACTGACTGAGCCAGAGACCGAAACATGCCCATCTTAAGAGCATCAATACTCTGGCAAACCCAAACCCGGGAGGGGTAGCCATTCTATTTCAACAAGCTCTCCGTTTTTTGCTACTCCAAGCATCATGCGATGGACAAATTGTCTGGAAATGCCATATTTTTCCTTCCCTACGAGAACCATGGGACCCAAGATCGTATCAAACTTGTGGGTCTTTTCCACGACCTCTACCACCTTTTCCGTATCGGTGGTTCCGGCCTCTTTCATTGCATCGGTAAAAATTTCCAGCATAGCGTATTCTGTGAAATCGTGGGGTGATAAGGTGTCCTTGTACTTCTCCCGATATCTCTTTGAAAGGGCTACAGTCTCAGGGGTACTGTTGGGGCCCTCCAGTTTCTGGCCATAGGCAAACCAAACGCCCTCAGAGGCCTCGGCTCCGCATAATTCGATAATTTTGACAGGGTTCGTGCCGCAGGTCCAAGCCAATGCACCTTTATAGCCGAGTTCCCGCACCG
>CAYYNJ010000165.1:3574-5158 GCA_964472775.1 uncultured Spirochaetaceae bacterium | reverse complement strand
TGTCCCACGATCGTAAAATTCATTCGCAACCATCTTAAATCCTGCAGCTTCCGACGCCTCCTTGATGGCAGAGGCGGTATCCCATCCGCTGGTATCATTGGGGTTGAGTTGGGCCACTGTCTTCAATTCAGGATGATTTTTACTTATCCAGGCATACATTGCTGGAGCAATCTCGTTCTGCGAAACCGTCTGGCGAAAGGAAAAGGGCTTATCCGGACCCAGTATCGTTTTTCCCCACCAGCAAGATGTAGTGACCACCTTGGCAGGCTGGGTGACGGGTAGTTCGGCCATCCCGGTGGCAGCAATGACCCCACCAAACAAATACTTTATTTTGTCCCAAGTCACCAGTTTAGTCGCATTGGCTGCCGCCTCGGAAGGTGAACCTTTATGATCATAATAGACAGTTTCAATTTTGTAGGTGTCGTTCCCTATCTTCACCCCCCCAGCATTGTTCACGTCTTCAGCGAAAAAATCCATAACCCGTACAGTTCCAATTCCCCATGCAGCAGCGGGGCCGGAAAGAGGCAATGTGGTTCCAACCTTGAGGGTCTTTTCAGCTCCATAGACCAAGCTGGATGGCATTGCACCCATCAATGCCAGGGCGGGCAAAAAACTCATACACACAAAAAACACAACGGCTGAAACTCTCTTTTTTCCCATTTGAGCCTCCTTTTTAAAAAGTTTTGCCATAATTTGTATTGCCCCATAGACACAAAACATCTGCCAAATCTCCTATTACACCAAAGAGACATAATCAAAGCATTCTTGTTTGCCCATCCATATCTCATCAAAACAAAGGTAATGGCTTTACCCTAATCACAGTCTCACAAAAATTTCGAAGGCTTGGGAGGTTTTCAAAAGCGATGATTGTTTATCAATAGTAAACTGAATGTTGCGATATTGTAATCAAAATAAACATTCATGCATTCTTTATCAGAGTGGAATGATTCCCCGAATAAAACGACAATTAACGAGTAATATTATAAAGTTGAAATGTTTTACTATATGTAATGATATGGATTGACAATTGAAAAATACGATAAATCAGTAAACTTTATTTTCACAATTTGTCAACAAAAAAATGACCTTTGCATTCTAAAAAAAACCAGATGTGTTTCGTTGATTAAATAGGGCATGGTTGAACTAATTGGCGGCATACTAAGGCGGCAAAAGGCTCCGATAATTTCATGAAATTTCAGACATGGGAAAGCTATAATTGAATGGGCAAGAAAAAAATTTGGGAAATTATTCACACGCCAAGGTAAGGGAGGGGGGCTGGGACTCCAGTCCAGCAGTTTCCGGTTTTCGCATTCCTCTTTTGGGGCTCTCCCGCTTCGCCGCAGTTCCCTGTAGGGCGAGGCGGTCCGAGGCCCACATCGACCACACCGACCGCCGCACCTTTCTTTACCAACCTTAAGCCTCCGTTTTTTCATCCACCGGCTGAGGGTCTGCCGGGTTACACCGTAACGTCTTGCCATAACAACTTTTTTCACGCCAAGGGCCAACCAGAATCCTTTCCTGGTATTCATCCTGCTTCGACCGACCGGGGCCTTTAGGCCGACCCAACTTGACACCGGCTGCTTT
>CAYYNJ010000165.1:0-3558 GCA_964472775.1 uncultured Spirochaetaceae bacterium | reverse complement strand
CAGGGCCGACCTGGTTCTCTGGCTTATGAGATCTCTCTCGATCTCCGCGGCCATAGCAAGGACCATAGCCACAATTTTGGCCTGCATGGAACCGCCCAGGTTCCAGCCGCCCTTGACCGAGAACACCTTCAACTTTCGCTGCGTGGCCACGCTCAGAATCTCCATGGTCTCCAACATGCACCGCCCCAAGCGACAGAGTTCAGCCACGACCAGGACGTCGGTTTCATGGAGCAAGTCCACCAGCTTTCCGAGTTTCCTCTCCTTCATTCTCTAACACTCACTTTTCCCTCATGTTATGAGCATCCAAGGCCGATGTCCTTCCCCTGGGGGAAAGAGCCGTGTTTAAATTGATGTTAAAAGCTTGCTGGCCGATTATGGTCGTCCTTTTGAGCTTATATTTATTCTGGATATCCTGAGACATATAAGAAAGAGTCGATAGAGTTTTTAAGGCATCTTCCATTGAAAAACTCCGACGACCCTCCATTTCTCTCCATCATCCTGCCCCTCCTTTGATCCTAAAAGGCTTGCCTAGCATACCATCTTATGATAATTTCTTTAAATATTCTTATTTTATGTCCAATTTCCCATTTACCTGAAAGAACAGAAAATCTCTATCTGAGGATCTGAAGATGTAAAGGATCCCGGCGCACCCGAGAGCCCGCTCTGCGGGAGAAGACCGGGTCTTCCATGACAAAATGGACCGGAACACCGGATTCAATGCATTCTCCGGCCTTAAGACGAAATCCGTATCAAAAAAAAGAGGTAGCCATGAAACACGGCCCATTCATAACTAGCACCTTCATATTGTTCTTCCTGCTTTCTCTGCTTTTTGCCACTACCCCCACAATCCAGGCCCGGGAAAATGAAATAGACCAATTCCGCCAAAAAATCACTGAACTCGAAGGCAGGATAAAGGAACTGGAGATCCAGCTCGAAGGCTGTTATGAGCCCAGCGATAAAGAGGATACCGATACCGGGGGATGGAGAAACAAGAAAAACTGGAGGAAGCTTGGTATCGGAATGCCTCAGGGTGAAGTGGAATCTCTCCTGGGGGAACCGGTCAAGGTCATCCAGGGAATCAGAACCCTTTGGTATTACCCCAATATTTATTGTGGATATGTATCCTTTGATGAAAATGGGCATCTCACGGGATGGAGCGAACCTTGATATGGGCCATCCGGATCGCATGAGAATCCATCGCTATTCTTAATAAATCATAAAGGGGGGAAACATGGGTTACACGAAGGCGGATCTTGAAACAAAACTGATTGAAATGTATCCCGAGATCACCAAGTACGGCCTTTCTCTGGCCCTTGATTTTGATGACGGGAAAAACGCCTGGATCGTCACTTTTGAAAAAGGCAGCCACCAGCGTCATGCTTATCTGGATAAGAAAGATGCAGACGCCTGCATGGAAGGCAATGCGTGCATTTACCTGGGTGTGCTCATTATCCAGTACATCAAGGATATTGAAGAACAGATAGAGGCCGATAGATAGCGCTCACGGCAATCTCGATTTGCTTCTCACATCACGGCTCTGCAGCAGGTCCGGCGGGATAAGCCCGAGCGGGCCGGGGCAGGAGGGAATTTGCAGACAGGGAACCGGCCGTCGGTTGTGTGAGGAAGGATGATACCCTGGACAAAAAAGGGCGCTTCCTGACGAATTCACGGAAACGCCTTTATGATGTGTATGACCCTGATGAAAATATATTTTGGCGATTCGGAAGACTGAGAAAAATGGGATCATGCCCCTTCCTGAGCGGCCAATTCTCCCAGTATTTCCCTGTTTTTCTGCGTACGTTTCATATCAGTTTTTCGGTTGGTCTTGTTGGGCTTGTGATGGCGTTTTCGTACCACCTTGAGTTTTTTCGTCTTGGATCCCATAGTCTTGCTCCTCTTTTAGAAAATGCTGAATCATAATTTATTACAAATGTACCTGTTGGATGTCAAGGGATAATTTTAATTAACGACTTTTTGACCGGCTCTTCCAGACATAGAGCGCGATGCCCGTAGCAAGAGCCGCATTCAGGGATTCCACGCCCTGTTCGATGGGAATCGCCAGAGAAGGCCATTGACGACAATTCTCAGGAAGGCCCGGGCCTTCAAGGCCGGGAAGTAGACCGAAGGCGGGAGGGAACCGGAAGGACCCGATAGGATGTCCTTTGGCGGATAGGGTGATGATGGGGGTTGTAGAACGGCCGAGTTCGTGAATGGAGGGTCCTGCCAGCATCGGGAGCCTGAGAAGGCCGCTGCCCGCGACTCTTGCCGACTTTAAATGGAATGGATGCGCAGCCTCCTTGAGAAGAACAATGCGTGCGACCCCGAAGGCCGCAGCGGACCGAATCACGGCCCCGACATTGGCCGGGTCCTGAAAAGGGACGAAAAGCGTACAGCCCGGAGGCTGGTCTTTTGCCTCCCAAATAGGCAGGGGATCACAACGAATCAGAAGTATGGGCTGATGCGTCCCGAATACGTCGATCTCTCTGAAAAGTTCGGCATTCAAGCGATAAAGAGGAATTTCTGCTGAAAGGCCTGCCTCAGGAACCTCTTGTTGATCGCGAAGGATGATGCCCTCGCATCGATCAGGGAATTCGTTTAGGACCTCCCTGACCTGTTTGGGCCCGGAGATAAGGGTCTCCCCCGCCTTTTTTGTCCCGTGCCCACTCAGGAGCGTCAAGAAACGTTTGAATGCGGGATTGCTCCGGCTGGTGATTTCTTTGACCCTCATGGTCTTTTGATCTCCCGAGGACCGCGGCAAGGCAGGGCCGAATCCACAAAGCTGAAGGTCAGCATTAAACCCTTTAGGGGAAGCCGGCACCTTCATCTATCTCGATCCCACACCCTGACAGCGGAATTTCCCGGGGCCATAACGTGGGTCGAATCGACCGTCGGGGGAACCCATTTACCGCTTAAGATCCTCTTTTTACTCAGGAGCGGGCGCCCCCCTGAGCCGTTCTTTCGCTGTCCCGCTTTTTCAATCTTTTTTTCTTGCGCCTCCGTCTCCGGTCGATTTCCCGGCTACGTTCGCTCTTTTTATGACTTGCCATGTTTGATTCTCCTCCTTTTCTCTGAATGGAAACTATCTATAGTTGCAAGCACCCCTTCCAGTCAACCACAATTGTCGACAGGTTTCTCTCATCCACTTTATGGAATATCGGAATATTGGGGTGGTGAAAAACAAAGAGCATCTCCAGCTAAATTATTTTTGTGTATCTGCGTCTTAGATAAAAAAATCTTATGCGAATAGACCACCCGCTTCCGCACCCGGGATTCGACTCTGAGTCGGGCCTGGAACTTTCCTGTTGACCGGTTTTGAATCTTCCCCTATATTTTTTTACAAATTTCATCTCCATTCCCATATAAGAGGAAAACCATGCCCATCACAAAAGACCACGACATCGGCCTGGCCGATTTTGATCCAAAGTCAAACCAGACCATCGACCTTTGGTTTCAGGACAGCATCGAATTCGCACACGGATGCAGACTCGATATAAAGATCAAGAACGTGCTCTACCACGCCCGATCCGACTTTCAGGAAATCGTCATTCTCGAGACCGA
>CAYYNJ010000164.1:4561-6659 GCA_964472775.1 uncultured Spirochaetaceae bacterium | reverse complement strand
GACCAGATCGAGAAGGCTGTTCAGGTCATCGGTGTCTCTTCCTCTCAGGCTCTCACCGATCAGGCGGACCCCCTCCCGGATGGAGGGTTCGGTCTCGCCGGTGACGGCTGCGGTGGGAGAGGCGGCCCCGAGGCCCTGGATCCCTTCCTCTGTTTCGAGGGAGACATGAAGCACTTGGACCCGGTCGACCCTTCTTAACGCCGTGATGAACGGCACCTTCAAGGGGAAAGAAGTTTCCTCTATTAAGATTTCACCTATTCTCATTTTTCACCTCTCCATTTTAGGGTATAATTCAACACGCCAGGACGGCCACACCGCCAGGCTTTGCGAAGAAGCCTGTGCTTTGAAATTTCTTTTCACATATTATAGTATTTTTAAAAATAATTGTTAGAATATTCGTACCGGATCATGACTGACTCCGGAAAGAGAGAGGACCGATGAAACTGCAAAGCGGCTTGGTGATTTTAAAAGAATCTCTTCACACCATGTCTTCGGGAGAGCATAAGATCGCCCAGTACATCCTGGACAATCCCCAGCAGCTTATGGAACTGAATATTTCCGAATTGGCGGCACAGTGCGGAGGAAGCCCCGCAGGAATCGTACGGCTCTGCAAACGGCTGAATATGAAGGGGTATAACGAGCTGAAGCTCAGGGTGGCCATGGATCTCTCCCGGGAAAACGACCGGAGCGGCGGGCAGACAGCGAAAAAAGATCTTTCTTTAGAACAGCTTCAATCCAGTATCATAGAAAACCATATCCAGGCTCTCCGGAGCATTGAAACGGTGCTGGACATTCCCTCCTTGGAAGAGGCGGCGAAAATCATCCTGAAAAGCCGGAGGATTGATATCTACGGCTTGGGAGCCTCGGGGATTGTGGCCCAGGATCTCTACCAGAAGCTCTGCCGACTGGGGCTGAACGGTTTTTACGTGGCCGATTCCCACATGCAGATCACCTCCTCCTGCGCCCTGACACCGAAGGATGCGGTCATCGCCATCTCCTACTCGGGCGAGACGGCGGAGGTGATCAAGGCGGTAAGGCAGGCGGGAGAAAACGGAGCATCCACCATCAGCTTAACCCGGTACGGCGCCAATACTCTCGAAGAGATTTGCGGCGTCAATCTTTTTACCCCCATGAACGAGTCGCTCATCCGGGAGGCCGCCATGACCTCGCGGATAGCCCAGCTCACGGTGATCGACATTCTGTTTTCCCGGATAACCGCCGGCAACCCCGAACGCTTCCGGGCTAATCTGGACCGGTCGCGGCAAGCCTTGATAGGAGAAAAAATTGAATAAGGAACTTCAAAAGAAAATCGGCCGTCTTTTCGTGGCCGGTTTTAACGAAACGGAAATACAAGAACACGCCCGGTTTCTCCTGGAAGATCTGAAGATCGGTAACTGGATTTTTTTCGCCCGGAACATCACAGGTTATGAGCAACTAGCCGGACTGAGCCGGGAGGTTATCCAAAAGACCAAAGAGAATAACGGGGTCACCCCCTTTATGACCCTGGATCAGGAGGGAGGAATTGTCAGCCGGCTGCATGGGGACCTGAATACCTATCCCGGAGCCATGGCCAGCGCCGCCGCAGCCGGTCCTGAGGCGGTAAGGCGGGGCGCAAAGATCACCGCCGGCCATCTCCGTTCCCTGGGATTGAACATGAATCTTGCGCCGGTGGCGGATATCAACAGCAACCCCGCCAATCCCATCGTGGGATCCCGGAGCTACGGCGATTCACCGGAGGCGGTGACCCGGTATGCCCTGGCCGCGGCGGAGGGTTACCGGCAGGGCGGGGTCGTTCCGGTGTTCAAACACTTTCCGGGCCACGGCGATACCGCCCTGGACTCGCATAAAACCCTTCCCACCCTGCCCCACCAGGCTTCTCTTCTAGAAAAGCGGGAACTGGTTCCCTTTCAAAGGGCCATTGAGGCGGGAATTCCCGCCGTCATGGTAGCCCATTTGCTTGTCCCCGCCCTGGATGATTCGGGGCTTCCCGCCTCCCTGTCCAGGACAATAATTGAGGGGCTGCTGCGGCAGAAAATGGGCTTTTCGGGGCTGGTCCTGACCGATTGCCTGGAAATGCGGGGTATTCGAAACCACTTTT
>CAYYNJ010000164.1:3728-4551 GCA_964472775.1 uncultured Spirochaetaceae bacterium | reverse complement strand
ATCTCCCACAGCGCCGAAGAGCAGGAAAAAGGCTTCAAGGCGCTCTACGACGAAGTTGTCTCGGGACGGATAGAGGAATCCCGGATCGACCAATCCTTAGACCGCATGGCGGCCTGCCGCGCCGAAGTACTTCGGGACCTGGACCAGGCCGGTCCGGCGGTTCCCGGCTGGTCCGGAGAGAATCCGGAACCCTTCCTTCGGGATATCAGCCGGAAGAGCATCACCCTTTTGAGAGACCAAGGATTCCTGCCTCCCGGAGGGCTCCCCGATTCTCCCGAGACCCTGATATTGGTATTCCAGAGACCCGAGCAGTTCATCGGAGAGAACACCGTTTCCGGGGGAAACCCCATGAACCGGCTGAAGGAGGCCTTCCCCGCCGCGGCCTTCCGGATCATTCCGGCGGACCGGGCAGGGGAAGAGTTACGCCAAGTCCCGGTCGAGCCGGGGGCGTATTCCCGAATCCTGACGGTGACGGCGGATGCGGGGTTCTATCCTGCGGCGGTGGCGGCTCTGCAAGATTTGACGGAAAGAAATACCCCCGTGGGAGTCGCCGTCATGAGAACCCCCTACGAGGCCGCCGCATTTCCCCGGGCCGATTTTTTGGTACTGGGATACGAAAATACCGTTCTGGCGGTGGACAGCCTTATCGCCGTGCTGAAGAAACAGACCGAGGCGGGGGGAACCTGCCCGGTGATCATTCCGGGGCTATAAAGAGACGGGGCCGCCGCCCCGCCCCTTCCCGGGCGGGGCGGTAACCCCAATGCTACTTGATGGCTCCCGCCGACAATCCTCTTATTAAATACTTCTGAAACAGCACCACTAT
>CAYYNJ010000164.1:0-3718 GCA_964472775.1 uncultured Spirochaetaceae bacterium | reverse complement strand
ACCGGGGGAATGATGGCTAAAATTGTGGCGGCGGACATGAGGTCCCAGTGTACGAAGTACTGGCCGATAAACTCGGTCATGGTAACCGTCAGGGGCTTAGCCTTCAGGGTGTAGGTCAGGACCAGGGGGGCGGCGAACATATTCCAGGTATGCAGGAAAGAGATGATGGTGACGGCGATGAGGCCGGGACGGACCATTTGAAGGCTGATCCGGAACAAGGTCTGGATGTGGGTACAGCCGTCGATCCGGGCGGCATCCTCCACCTCCTGGGGAACCGATTCGAAGTATCCCTTCATAAACCAGGTTTCGAAGGGAAGCCGAAAGGTGAAGGACAACAGGATCAACCCTGTTTTCGTGTCTAATAGCCCGAGCATGCTGAACTGGCTGAAGAGGCCTATCAGCACCGGCCATCCCGGCAGGGCGATGATGCCGATGATGGCCAGAAAGAAGAGATTTTTTCCGGGAAAATCGAGCCGGGAAAAGGCGTAGCCCAGGAGGGGGGCAAAAAACATGACTAGCAGGGTGGTGGAGATGGAGATGATCAGGGAATTAATGATTCCCGTCCGGAACAGGGTGGCGGCACTGATGCCTCCGCCCCCCCGGAACCCTTCCCCGGAAATCAGGACCTTGTCGTAGGCCTGAAGAGTCGGATTATGAGGCACCCAGTGGGGGGGAATCGAGTAGAGTTCCGTCCGGGGCGAAATGGAAGAGATGAAGATCCACATCAGGGGGGCCAGGGTCCAGATCAGCATAAAGGCAATGAGAAAACCGAGAAGAACCCGAAAACTAACACGCTGTTTCATCACCGGTCCTCCTTGAGGCTCATACGGATGTAGAAAAAGGTCAGGGCGAAGAGGAAGATTCCCACCAGGTAAGCCATGGCGGAACCCCGGCCGAACCGGCCCATTTCAAAGGTCATCTGGTAGTTGTAGATCATGGGGGTTTTCGTGGCGGCATCAAATTCCATCAGTGCGTAGATACCGTCGAACACCGAGAAGGCCGCAATAAGGGTCAGGACAACGGCGATGACACTGATCCGCCTCATCGACCCCAGGGTGATGTGCAGAAACCGCCGGAAAGCACCGGCGCCGTCCACCGTGGCGGCTTCGTAGAGCTGGGGAGGAATAGACTGAAGAACCCCCAGAAAAAGGATGGTAATGAAGGGAACGTAGCGCCAAACAAAAATGAACACCGCAATATTCAGGGCCACCATGGGATCAGCCAGCCAAAATTTATATTGATCGATCAGCCCAAACTGATACAGCAGGCCGTTGAAGGCGCCGTACTCTCCGTTAAAAATCCATTTCCATAGATGGCCGTTCACCACCGGGGGAATGGCCCAGGGGATGATAATGGCGGCCCTGAGAAATCCCCTGAACCGGAATTCCTGGTTGAGAATCTGGGCGAACAGCATGGACATCCCCATCACCGCCAGGGTGGCAACGATCATGAAATATCCCACCCTCAAGACGGACTGCTGGAAAACCGGGTCCTTAAGGATGTAGAGGTAATTTTCCAGGCCGATAAAACGGATGCTGTTCGGCATTTTGATGTTGTACTTCAAGAAGCTAAACCGCAGAGAGTAGAGGGCGGGCAGATAGGCAAAGGCCAAAAGGAGCAGCATGGACGGCACCAGGATGGCCATGGCCAAGTGGGTTTTGTTATCCAGCCACAGTGAGAATCTTTTAAGCACCGAAGTGTTCCTCCCGCAATGGGTTTTGAGAAAGCTAACCGGGATCCTGAAAAGCGGCGGCTCTTTAGGACCCTCCTTAAAAAAAAGCCGGAACCCGAAGCTCCGGCTTATTATTGCTCCAAGGGAGCAAAGATGCAATCCCGGGGTCAGAGGGGATTATTCGTATTCTTTCTTCAGTTCTCGCTGAAAATCGGCCAGATCTTTGATGGCTTTTTCGGCGGCCACTTCCTGTCGGGCCACCCGGATAAGCACATCTATCAACTCGGTTTCAAATTCCGAGAACCAGGGAGTATTATAGGGCAGGGGCACCAGGTACTTCGCCTGTTCCGACATCACTTCCCATCCGTCAATTTTACCGCTGTTCCCTAGCCCTTCGAAGGTCGATACCCGGGCGGGAAACATACCGTTGGCCTCGTACCCGAACATCTGCACCTCGTTGGAGGTCAGGAAATCGATGAACAGGAGGGCCGCCTGGGGGTATTTGCTGTAAGTCGAAATACCCAGTCCGGCGGGGAGACTCCAGGTAAAATGTTTATTGGGTAGTAGCAGATAATCGGCGTTGGGAGCAATTTTCGACTGTTCCGGATTGTTGGCGATGGCCAGGGAACCCTGCCAGGCCTGATGGAAAACAGCCTGTCCCGCCCAGAAGGAAGGATGGGCGTTGGGAGAGGTGAGCCTTTCGGGTGATATCAGTCCTTCCTCGAAATATCTGATCAACTGGAGAAAAGCCTTGTAACCGGGATCGGCGGGATCGTCGAAGGTGGGATTCCCCTCCTGGTCAAACAGGGTGCTCCCCTGGGAAAGGGCCATCAGATACCAAGACCAATGCCGCACCGCAAAAGCCAGGGGGTATTCCAGGATTCCCTTGGCTTTAAGTTCCAGGGCGGCCTTCTCAAAATCATCCCAGGTTTTAATATCGGCGCCGGTGAGCCCGATCTTTCCGAGGGATGCCTTGTCGTAATCAATCATAACCATCTGCTGGTACATGGGCACACAGTAGGTATCTCCGTCGATCTGGAAGAACTCCCGTCCTAAAACTGCGTCAAAAGTTTCTTCCGGAACGAAACCGTCCAAAGGTTTGAGGATGCCCGAATGACCGAAGACGCCGAAATTGCTGATACCCGTAAAAATAACATCCGCCGGGCTGGTCTTCCCCGCTGCGGCGGTCATGACCTTGTTGCGAAGATCAGCCTCACTTAATGAAGAGACCTCCACCTTAATGCCTGTCTGAGTTTCAAACTCATCCAGTAATTCCTGAGAGGGAGCCCCCCAGCTAGCGGTGAGGTACACCAGTTTATCAGGGAGTCCTTCTTCCTGGGCCCCGCCGGCCAGGACAAGAAAAGGAACCAGCATTGTCAATAAGAGAAGGACGGTTAATTTTTTCATGATATTTTCCTCCATGTTTTACTTGTGAGTATACGATTCATAATTTTACCAGTCAATAAAAATATTTTCATTTTTTTGTGTTTGTGTGAAAATTATTTTTAATCTCTTTTGACAATTTTCCGCCCCCGGGCCATAATATCTCCATGAAGAAAGAATACATCGCCGCCGGGCTGATGTCGGGCACTTCGGTGGACGGCATCGATGCGGGCCTTTTCCGCATCGCCTTGGAAGGATCCCTCACCAAGATTGAAATAATCCAAGCCCGCACCTACCCTTTCCCGGATGCCGTAAGGCGAGAAATACTTGACCAATTTGCCGGCTGCCCCGAGGCCCTCCACCGGCTGACCCTTCTTAACACGGTCTTGGGCGAGCTCTACGGAAACTGCGTCAACAGCCTGCTCCAGGAAGCCCGGGTGGAACCATCCCAGGTCACGGTCATCGGATCCCACGGCCAGACCATGTATCACGTGGGAGACCCTGCGGCGTTTTGCGGAGGCATGAGCGCCGGAACCCTCCAGATAGGAGAAGGCTCGGTCATCGCCCAAAGAACCGGGATTCCCACGGTAAGTGATTTCCGCCCCGCGGATATGGCCGCCGGAGGGAAGGGAGCCCCCTTGGTTCCCCTGTTGGACAGAATTT
>CAYYNJ010000163.1:2129-6667 GCA_964472775.1 uncultured Spirochaetaceae bacterium | reverse complement strand
TTTTCCGGTACACCGCCGGCTTGGGGGATCTGAAAACCTAGTTTTCTCCCCGCCGCTTTAAACCTGCCCCCCAAAAAAAAGGATTCCGGCGGGACGAATCCTCCGGAATCCTGGGTCTAACAAAACCGACACGCCCTATTTGGAAAAGGGCGGTTTTTTCTCGCAGGGATCGATGAAATGCTCCGGCACGGGAAAGCAGGAGGTAAGCATCATCACTTCCCGGCCCACCTTGGCAATCACCGCCTCGTTCGCGATGTTGTCGGCGATGGTTTTGATAAAACCGGCGATCAGATCCATCTGCTCTTCCCTCATGCCCCGGGTGGTCATGGCGGGGGTTCCGATCCGCAGCCCGTTCGGATTCAAGGGGGAAGCATCGTCGCCGGGAACGGAGTTGAAGTTGGTCACGATGCGGGCCCGGTCCAGCGCCTTAGCCAGCTGCTTGCCCGTCACCCCCGATCCCCGAAGGTCAATGAGGATCAGGTGATTGTCGGTTCCGTCGGTCATCAGTTTGAATCCGTGTTCCATCAGCTTCGATGCTAAATGGGTGGCGTTTTTCACCACCTGGGCGGCGTAGGCCCGGAACTCCGCCGTATCCGCTTCGGCCAATGCCACCGCCAGGGCGGCGATGGTGTGCATGTGCGGCCCCCCCTGCTGACCGGGGATGATGGTTTTATCCACCTGCTTACCCAACTCCTCCCGGCAGAGAAGCATGCCGCCCCGGGGCCCCCGGAGGGTCTTGTGGGTGGTGGTGGAGACAATATCGGCATGGGGCACGGGACTCATATGGAGCCCCGCCACCACCAGGCCCGAAAGGTGGGCGATATCGCTCACATGGAAGGCTCCCACCTCCCGGGCGATCTCGCCGAAAAGGGAAAAATCAATTTTCCGGGGATAGGCGGTGGCGCCGGAAATGATCAGGTTAGGTTTTTCTTTTTTGGCCAGATCCCGAATGTAATCGTAGTCGATCAGGCCGGTCTTGGGATTCACGGTGTAACTGACCGATTTAAAGAACCGGCTGGTGATGCTCCCCTTGGAGCCGTGGGTCAGGTGTCCCCCGTCGGCCAGGTTCATCCCCATAATCTTATCACCCGGTTTAATCAGGCTGTTGTAGGCCGCCAGGTTGGCCACGGAGCCCGAGTAGGGCTGAACGTTGGCATGGCCCGCCTGAAACAGCTTCTTCGCCCGTTCGATGGCCACCGATTCCACCAGGTCGGTAATCTGCTGACCTTCGTAGTACCGGCGGTTCGGGTACCCTTCGGAGTATTTATTGGTAAGACAGCTCCCGGTGGCGGTCATCACCGCCTTGGAAACGTAGTTCTCCGACGGAATAAGACGGATGGCCGCGCTCTGCCGGGCCTCTTCCTGAAGAATAAGCTGATAAATCTGCGGATCGTAGGCTTCAAGGGGGGTAATCATGGTCTCTCTCCTGTTAAAAGCGGCCTAGAAGGGCCGCATGCGGATGTCTTAAGGACAAGCCGCTTCGTTAGAAATCTTCTAACCAATATCTTTTTTTACTAAAAATATGACAGTCATTCAACCGCCCTGAGAAGAATATTCCTAAATATCCCGGGATTTTAACAAACACCATGCTTTTCGGGCAAGGTATTTCAGGGCCAGCGGGGAAGAGAAAGCCGGTCTGCCCCTAGGCGGTCCAACTCATCAAAGGCTTCCACCAAGCGGCGGTTCAAGAAAAGAATCCCCTCGCCTGCGGCGGATACCCGGCCCCCTTCCTGCACCAGCCAGCCTTCCCGGAGCCCCCGGTCAAGCCATCGGGGCAGGAGAGAATCCAAGGGCGAACGGAATACCGCCAAGAAGTCGTCCAGGGAGATACCTTCGGCGGTCCTCAATCCCATGAGCAGATACTCCTCTAGGAATTCCCGGGGGGTAAGAGCCTGGTCTTCCGCCGGGGCCGCCCCGCCTTGGGACAGATACGCAGGCAAATCGGGGCTGTTCTCCCGCCGCATAATGCCCCCCCCGCCGGGGATGGTGGATACCGCCCCGGGCCCCAGGCCCAGATAAGGCCGCATCCGCCAGTACCGCAGGTTATGAAGGCAAGGCGGGGAGCCGTCACGGTGGTAGTTGGAAATTTCGTAGGCCCGGTACCCTGACCGGGCCAGGGCACTGCGCAGGAAGGGCCACACCTCATCGTTGGAGTCCGGCAGCTCGTTTCGAGCCTGCTTATCCCCCAGGGAAGTCCCCTCCTCGATGGATAGGGTATAGAGGGAAACATGGGGTGGCTGAAAAGACTCTAAAATCTCCCAGTCCCGTCCAGCGGAGGCGGCGGACTGCCCGGGAATCTCGCAGATAAGATCGGCGTTCCAGGAACCGTTCCATTGGGTGGAAAGCAGTTCCAGGGCCTGCCTGTTTTGTTCCGGCCCGGCGGATCTTCCCAAAAGGGCCAAGGACCGGGGATCGAAGCTTTGTATCCCCATAGAGAGGCGGTTCACCCCCGCCTCTGCGGCGGCTAAAAGTTTTTCCCGGGTCAGCGATTCAGGGTTCGCCTCCACGGTCCATTCTCTGGCCGCTTCGCCGGAAGGATACGGGGCCACCAGCCCTTGGACTCCTTCCAGAAGGCTCCTCCAGAGGGGCAAGCCTAAGGAGGAAGGAGTGCCCCCGCCGATAAAAACCGACGGCAGGGATGTGACCTCCAGCCCGGCCAGGGCCCGCCGCCCCTCCTCTATAACAGCGGAGACAAAGGCTTCCTGGTCATCCCGGGAGTAACCGCGGCCCAGGCTGTAGAACGAGCAGTAGGCGCATTTAGAGGCGCAAAAGGGGACGTGGATGTAGAGGGAGAGGTCCATGGGCTAGAGAAGCCGGGGAGGCCAAGGCCAGTAACGCAGGAAGAGGGCCGCCTTGAGGCTTTCCATGGGAAGAATACACCACACCAGGGAATCGAGTCCCACCCCCCGGGCATCACTGAGGACAAACATGTGACCCGGAGGAATCAGGGTTTCCGGAAGATCTCCGTGGAAAGGAAGATCGTCGTCCCATGCCGCCGGCAGGTCCGGCAGCAGCGGCTCGAATCCGGGGGTGATAAGGGATTCTGCCTCAAAACGGGCCGAACCGGCGGTTTTTACCTCTACCCGATAGTTGCGGATACGGATGGTGTCACCGGGAACCGCCGCCACCCGCTTAATCACCCGGCGGCTCTCCCACGGTTTTTTTAAAGACGGGTCCAGGGATATTTTCTGAAGCGTAATAAAACGAAGGGCCGAATCGAGAATCTTGCCGTGCCATTTCAGGGGTTCCACCCCGGGGGGGCTCAGCAAAACCAATTCTCCCCGGCGGGGATCCCGCAGGGCGGGAAGGCTTTTGTTCACAAAAGGCAGGGGAGATCCGAAGGGGATGGGCGAAGAAAGCACCCGGGACCCAGGAGGAATCAAAGGATTCATGGATTCCGACTGTACCAGGTGCCCCTGAATCACCATCAAGTTCATCAGACTGAAAAAGACACCTAAAAATAAGAGAAAGAAAACGATCCGGGAGGCCATACGCTTCCGGGGTTTCCCGTGGCTGCTGCTGCGGCGGTAGTATCTTCTTCGTGATCCTGTCACTCTTCACCTTCCTTCGCTTTATCGAAGCCAGAATAGCATGGAGGCCCATCGTTGACAAGAAGAGGCGGGAAAGGCTACTCTGCCAGACGGAGGATTTGATGGCACCTAAAAGCGACGGCGGAAACAAACTTCTGGCGGATAACCGGAAGGCCCGGTTTAACTACACCATTTTAGAACGTCTCGAGGTGGGCATATCCCTGCAGGGGACGGAAGTCAAATCGATGCGGATGGGCAAATTCTCCTTCACCGACGCCTACGCCAAGATCAGCAAGGCGGGGGAACTTGTTCTGGTGGGTTTTCACATATCCCCCTACCCCTTCGGGAACATCCACAACCACGAACCCGACCGCAACCGCACCCTCCTGGCCCACAAGCATGAAATTACCAAACTGCGCCGCAAGGTTGATGAAAAAGGCTGCACCCTGGTGCCCCTCAAATTCTACCTTAAGGAAGGCAAGGTAAAACTGGAATTAGGGGTAGCCACGGGCCGCAAGGCGGCGGACAAGCGGGAAGTGATCAAACAGCGGGATGAGAAACGGTCGGTGGAACGGGAGTTTCGGCAGAGGTTTTAGGGACCATCCTTGAGCTTTTTGAAAACCAATTAGCTGATCTTTTATACTGTCTCGCCACTTAGAAGGCCTTTTATTTCAAGGTTTTGGGATGGTTATTTTTTTTTTTTGTATCTTACATGAAGTATTACCTATTTCATCACTCAATAGGCTAAAATGTTGAACTTCAGTAATTTTTTCGGAAGAACATCATCTAAAATGGGGATATCAGAGTCCTGAAGTTCGATGAGATTAATCCCATATTTTTTATAGATTTCTTGTTTTCGGCGTTTGTTTTCTAAATATTCTGGTTTATTTTCATAACCCCAATACTCAATGTAAACTTTATTCTTCATGATGAAACAGTCCGAACAAAAATTTTCCTCTACAGGCACCTTTCTTTCATAGGCGTGAACTATTTAATTAATATATAGCC
>CAYYNJ010000163.1:452-2034 GCA_964472775.1 uncultured Spirochaetaceae bacterium | reverse complement strand
TAGATCTTACATAATGTCCATCCATAGTTCGATATTTGGCAGGATATTGTTTACGAAAATCATCCAGCTGATCTTCTATACTGTCAATTTGCTTAGAATGATTTTCCTCCTGCCCCTTAGATGGTTCATCAGCTGTATTTTCTAATGAAGAGTCCTTCACCGCCTCAACATTTTTGATAAAAATATTATTTTGCAGTATGTTGCTAGGCCACACCACAAAAGGAAATCCAGTATCTTTTAAATAATGCTCTTCTCCACCGTTTCGAACACCTAAAGGACGAACATTCCAACCACTTACTGGATGTTTCTCAATCCAACCCAGTTCCGAAAAAATTAGATTTACCTGTTGCGGTGAAACTCCAAAATGCTTAGCTATATCACTGGCTATGCAACTTTGCCGGTCTCTCTGTTCTTTAAACTCTTTAAATACAGGATGACCAGCGATTTCTGCAGGCCAAACAATCCATTTAATATCGGAGCCTTCTTTACTTTGATAAGTACCGCCAGCTTCTTTTCCTGCCGAAGTAAGTCTCCACAATGAACTACCTGGCTCTCTCTTTATCCATCTTAGAGACTGCATATAGGTAAATAGCGCATCTCGTTCCATATCAAGTATCTTCGAGACCGATGTGGTTGATAGCATGTATGCAGGCTTGGTGTTATTATTTTCCATTATTTTCACTCCTATTTTTAATAAAAATATTATTTTGAGCAGGCTAAAACAAACCATCCAGAACTTGAGAGATTTTCATCTTGGCTGTTTGTTCATTCGTTTCTTTGTTAGAACTTGTACCCCAATTTTTTGTTCTTATATTTCGCGTTCTAACCAAGCATGAAAAGCGTTTAGTTCTTTTTCACTTTGGAAATAATGATTTTCATCCTCAATTATGGCCAGTTTACTACTATATTTTTTGCCTGATCATGATGTCTTTATAACATATAAGATGTTAGTTTCCCATATTCTTTTTCCCCTACAAAAAAATCACAACACCTCGCCTTCTATAAATCAATCTCAACCGAATCGATTATAGAAAAATCGATATCAAAAGCCGTAAAACGCAGCCGAACAGTGCCGGTATCCCATCCCCGTCGGTGACGGCATTCAAAACGCTGAGGTGATGGTAATATAACAGCTCAATTTAAAACTCTCTTTTTCGGTAGAAGATCATCGAAAGATACATCGATCCGCCTATAATAACAGCCGACATCAAGGGCAGCACCCCGTTCCATAACCAAGCCCTAAATCCTGTCAGGTATTCAAGAGCAGCCTGGAGGCTTTCAATGTAAACACCCGATATTTCCGATAACCCTTTCGTCAAAAACACAAAGAGGCCTGCCGCCGCAAGCATTGATAGATAATTCGCCCACCGGCTTTTCTGATATCCAACCCTGAAGTAAATCGGAAAGAATACTCCATAATAAACCGAGAAAACGGTAATAAACTGAACAATCTGGGGCCACCTTAAGCTTCGCGCCGGAATAAAACCGGGGAAAATAAAGTTTATGAGCCGGGTAAGTATAACTGTAGCCGCAAGAAAGGCTATCATATAGATGAAAACCCCGGCATACTTAGATCTAATAA
>CAYYNJ010000163.1:0-397 GCA_964472775.1 uncultured Spirochaetaceae bacterium | reverse complement strand
GCATCTTTTCCGATTTAAATTTATCATCCAGGGCGTTGGCATAAACTATATAAAGATAGCTTCCGGCAATAAAAGGTAAGATTGCATAGAGAAGCTCTCCTGAAAATGCGAATGAGCTGATGACTGGCAATACCAGCATATAAATTATTGATTTGCTGCCCCTCTGAAGAAGGAAGTCTTTATAAATCAGACTGAGCATATTTTTCCCCTTTTACCGTGAGAAACATAATATCATCGAGCCCTGCTGGTTCAACAATCATTTTCCCGCTGGTGATGAAGCTTCCGAAACAGCGATTTAATTCCTGTAGATTTGTACAAATCGCAGAAAAGTGTGATTTCTGTTTTTTTGCAAATCAGATTCCCCTGCAACGTGACATCACTGGAATTCTGAATGTGA
>CAYYNJ010000162.1:4875-6672 GCA_964472775.1 uncultured Spirochaetaceae bacterium | reverse complement strand
TGTCTTTAAAGACCATCAGCAATATTGTCATTGCCTCGGGCCTGCGGGAGCCGTATTGGCAGAGCATCACCACGGGCCTCATGCTCTGTTTCTTCATCCTCCTTCAAAGCATCATCCTTGAACTCCGGAAAAAGCGGGGCGGCGGGTCGTAAGAGGAGGTCCAGCGAAACCTGCGGGCCCCTCAGAGACGGGGGGCCTTGGTCAGAAAAGGACCTTAGAACTATTCCAAGCCATAACGGCCGAGGGGGCCCCGAAGCTGTGCCAGGGGCCCTCGGGTTTCTTGATTTCACGCGAGAGAGAATGGGCACATATATTATTTCTGAGGGGCCGCATCAGCGCGGAAAAGGGCGGCGGTGCGGCGTGCGGCTTCTTCCCCCAGGGCGAGAAGATCGTAGGCCCCGTCATGAAGGCACCAGTCGTAGATTAATCCCCGGGAAAACCGGAGCAGAAACTGGCTGATGTAATCCGCCGAGACCTCGGTGGAGAGGGCACCGTTGTTTTGCCCTTCCTTGACTATCTGGTTCAAAAGGGTGGGAAGGGTCCGGTCCTGGGAAATAAAAAATGAGGTCCCATGATCGATCTGGCTTTTGTAGACCTGTTTGATTAGATCGATGCCGGTCTCCACGGCGTACTCCAACTGATATTGAATGAACTCCACCAGTTTATCTTCCGCCCCCAGGGCTTTCAGTTCTCCCGCCACATGGTCTTCAAAATAGCGGTCGCAGAGGGAATACCCCTCCACAATCAGGTCGGCTTTGCTGGGAAAGTGGTGGTAGAAGGCCCCTTTTGAGACGCCGGCCAGGCGGCAGATCTTCTCTACCGCAGCCCCTTCGTAACCGTGTTTTTTTATGAGTTCCTGGGCGGTGCGGTAGATTTTCGCCTTGGTCTCTTCTGCCTGAACTTTTCTTTTTCCGGTTTTTTCCACTGGTTTCATCGCAGGCTCATGATAGTCCATTCTTTCTGCTTCATCTACCGCCGGGGGCGGGTTGAAAATCGGTAAAAAATTAGCGATAAAGCCTCTTTGTCTCTTGCCTCGGTTTTAACCGGTGTTTATACTGTCCTGGTTCACCGACCGGGGTCGGTGAAAATGGCGGGACTCTCAGGTTGGCGCCAAGGCGGATTTTCGGCCTTCCCGGGGCACTCATACGCCGTGTTTGAAAAGGAGAGGGTAATGCTTTCTTATGCTATGAATCTGAATGAAGAGGAGCAGGCTATTCTGGCAGGAGACCGAGGGGAACCCCTGCGGAAAGCTTTGGAATCGGTGGTTCGGTATGGAGACATATTCGAGGCGGAGGATCTGGTTCCCCTGGATCACGGGGTGCATCTGGTAACCTCCTTCGGGATCCCCCTGCTCCGGCCGGTTTTTGAGATGATGGATGAACTGATTGAAGGGGGTCTGAAAACGGCGAAGCCGTTCACCGTGGATCCCCGGCCTCTGGATTATAAGAATGTGCCGGCGGGACTGCTGGAGAAGTTTATTTTCTCTAAGATAATGTACGCTAAGCAAAAAGATTATCAGGGGCAGCTGGAAAAGGTGGGACTCAAAGATGCCCAGTCCTTTACCTGCGCCTGTTATTTTGAAGAGGTGGGAAACACCCCCGGGAAGGGAGATGTCCTGGCCTGGGCGGAATCGTCGGCGGTGGTTTACGCCAACTCGGTTCTCGGGGCCCGCACCACGCGCCACGGCACCCCCGGCGCCATCGCCGCCGCGCTGACAGGTTGGGTGCCCGAGTTCGGCGTACTTTTGGATGAGAACCGCGAAGCGACCGTTCAAATCGACGTGACTGACCCATGCCC
>CAYYNJ010000162.1:0-4865 GCA_964472775.1 uncultured Spirochaetaceae bacterium | reverse complement strand
CTCGGGGCCCGGACGAACCGGAATTCCGGGGTGCTGGAGCTGCTCTGCGGAATAACCGGGAAGGCGCCCCGGTTTGGATTTCTCACCGATGAAGGGCGGCGGGCCTCCTGGGAGGTGCTGATCGAGACCGATGTCCTGCCGGAAGCCCAGGTTTTGGGCAGCGCCATCGGTATGAAGGTGGTTGAGGCGGTTCCCTACATAAGGGGGTTATCTGCGTTTTTCCCCCGCGGCCTGGATGAATCGGCCCGGGATTACCTTAAGGATATGGGGGCCGCGGCGGCTTCTAACGGGGCGGTGGGGCTCTACCACGTCGAGGGGCTTACCCCCGAGGCTCAGGAAAGCGGAGAAGCCCTGATAAAGGAAGACCGAAAGGTGTACCGTATAGACCAGGCGGAACTGCAGAGGGTTCAGGCCGATTATCCGGTGATGTGGAAGGATCCCGACGCCAACCCCGCTCTCTGTTTCATCGGCTGTCCTCATCTTTCCCGAAGTCAGGTCTACCAGTGGCTGGACCGCCTCGAAGCGGCGGCGGAAAAGGCCGGGAGGATGCGGCTCCGGGTAACCACGGTGCTTACCACCGCTCCGGATGTGGAGGCCTTGATCAGAAAGGACAGAGAAGCCCTGGCGCGGCTGGAACGGCTGGGGGCCCGGCTTTCCTCTATCTGTCCGCTCATGTACATGAACAATCCGCTGTGCGCCAAGAAGGCGGTTATTACCTGCTCGAATAAGTTAAGAACCTATACCACCGCCCGGTATTTTACCGAGGCTAAAACCGCAGAGATTGCCGCCACGGGGAGGATTTCATGAAAAAAACATTTAAAGGCCGGGCTGTTCTTCCGGGAAACTTTAAAGGAGAGGCGGCGGTTTCACCGCGGGGATTCAACATTCTCGCCTCTTTTCAGAAAGACCTGATGGCGAAAAAGGCGGAGGTTCGTTGTCATGATCAGGGGAATCCGGAACTTTTCGGCGTCCCCGTCACCGGCAGGGTGCTCTGTCTTCCCGCCACCATCGGATCGACCACCGGGGGGATGGTTCTTCAGGCCGCAGCGAGCCTGGGCAAGGCGCCGGCGGCCCTACTATTTTCCGAATCCATCGATTCCCTGGCGGCGGCGGGGGTCGTCCTGGCGAAGGTCTGGAATGAGAAACACATAATCACCGTCGACCGGCTGGGTGATGATTTTTTAACCTGCGCCGCCACCGGTGATATAATAGAGATTCACGATGACGGTACGGTCATCCTAGAAAAGAAGGAGAGAGGCCATGAGTAAGCCGCAAGAGAAGATCCGGAAAATTTCCGGCACCTTTGGAACCTGGTACGAAGATAAGGGGAAATTGAAATCGGGGGAGATGACGGCCCGTCTGCATCCCTATACCTCCCTCTTTTCACCGATTCGGATCAACCGTTTGACGGTTAAAAACAGGCTGGTCATGGCTCCCATGGGCAACATCAGCATGGCCGAAGAGACGGGGAGGCCCAACGCCAAGATGATCGAGTATTTTACCGCCCGGGCTAAGGGCGGGGTAGGTCTTATCACGTCGGGCCTGGTTCCCGTGAGCCACGGGATTGACCCTTCGGTGACCGAACTGGATAAGCTGACCTATTTCCCAAGAATCGACCGCAGCCGTTCTAATTTAGCGGGGTGGCGGGACCTGGCCGAACGGTGTCATGCCTACGGCGCCCGTTTCTTTATTCAGCTAACCCCCGGTCTGGGCCGGGTGGGTTCGCCGGAGTGTCTGGTGAACAAATTCAAAATGCCCGTGTCGGCCTCGTGGAACCCTAACTTCTACATCCCCGCCATTCCCTGCCGTCCCCTTTCAGGCCGGCAGGCGAAAAACATCATCAGCAACACCGGTCAGGCCGCGGCGGACGCCAAAGCCATGACCATCGACGGGGTGTATCTGCACGGCCACGAGGGGTACCTGCTGGAGCAGATGACCAATCCGGCGTTCAACCGGAGGAAGCTGGGGGCCTACGCGGACTGGAAAAGATTTGGCACCGATATGGTCAAGGAGATCAGAAGACGAACCGGCGAATCCTACCCGATCATGTACCGGATCGACCTGTCGCTGATGCTGAACGAAACCTACGGCGAAAAAATGGCCACCGTCAAGGGCCTGAAGAAATTCAGGAACGAGCGCACCGTGGCTCAGACCCTGGAATATATGTAGGCGTAGGTCCGGGCGGGGGTCGATATGTTCGATGTGGATTTGGGCTGTTACGACAACTGGTGGCTGCCCCATCCCCCGGGGCCCATGGCTCCCGGCTGTTTTCTCGATGTGGCCCATCTGGTGAAAGAACACTTTGCCGCCGCCGGCATCAAGTCCAACGCCGGGGAAGAGGTACCGGTGGTGGCGGTGGGTAAACTGGGTTACCCCGATCTGGCCGAACAGGCCCTGCGGGATAAGAAGTGCGACATGATCATGCTGGGCCGTCCCCTCTTGGCGGACCCCGAGTGGCCCCGGAAAGCCTATGCGGGCCGGGTGAAAGATATTATTCCCTGCATCGGCTGCCAGGAGGGGTGCATCAACGAGTTTGTCGAAGGGGGACATCCCCAGTGTGCGGTTAACCCCCGGACCGGCTTTGAAGACCTCTACACCGGCGCCGAATTAGCCCCGGCAAGGCCGGTCAAAAAAGTGGCGGTGGTGGGGGGCGGCCCGGCGGGCATCACCACCGCCCTCACCGCGGCGGAGCGGGGCCATCGGGTGACCCTCTATGAAGCCCGGGAGAACCTGGGGGGGATGCTGATTCCCGGTTCCACCCCGGCCATCAAATTCGACATCCTCAATTACCTGGATTATTTGCGGAACCAGGTGAATAAAGCCGAGCAAGAGGGCGGGCTCCGGGTGTGTTCCTCTTCATCGCCGGGGGTCGAAGACCTGAAACAGGAAAACTACGATGTGATTGTTCATGCCGCCGGATCCCGGCAGGGCCGACCGCCGGTTCCGGGGATTGAGGCGGAAAATGTGGTTTTCGCCGTGGATGTACTGCGGGATCCCTCGGTTATCCGAGACTCCCGGAACATCGTCATCGTCGGCGGCGGAGTGGTGGGCTGCGAAACGGCGTACTTTCTTTCTCATGAAAAAGGGAGGAATGTCACGGTGGTGGAGATGCTGCCCCATATAATGCCGGGGGTGTGCACGGCCAACCGGGGCTGGCTGATCCATTACTTAGAGGAGCAGAAGGTTCCTCTGCTCAACTGCACCCGCCTGAAGGAGATCCGTGCTAATGAGGTGGTGGTGAGCCGGAATGTCTCCAAGACGGTTCCCGATCCCTACGTAACCTGGACGCCCATCTTGCCGGAGAATATTGAAAACCCCTTTGCTAAAAAGCTGAAGGAAGACCTGAAGGATGAGACTCTACCGGCGGATCTGGTGATTCTGGCCGCCGGGGCGCGCCCGGAGGAATCGTTCTACCGGGACCTGGTCAAGGCCAACGCCGCCCCGGATATCCGGACGGTGGGTGATTCCTTCGCCATGGGAAAGGTTCTGGAGGCGACCCGTTCAGCCTACGCGGTGGGATTGGCCCTCTAGGCGGGGTTTGTTCACCGCCGGGGAGCAGCATGCCGGGCCGTCGCCTTCCTTCACGGGGGTGACGGCCTTCGGTTCTTTCTGAGGGGGGCGGGTTATTCGCCCCCCCTCTCCGCAGCCTGCCGTTTCAGTTGGCCCCAGAGGCTCCATGCTCCGGCGGTATCACCGCCGCTCCACGCCTCTAAAACGGCCCTCCAGCGGTCCGGTACGGGAAGTCCCTGGTCTTTAAGCCATAGACCCGCCTCAAATGCCCCCCCGGAGAGGGCCAGGGACACCGGGTCGGTGTTCCCCTGGGGTTTGGTTAGGTCCGCCCCCGCATCTTTAAGAAGGGGGAGAATTCCGGTACTGTTTTCCATCACCGCCCAGTGAAAAGGGGTGTAGCCGAAGGCGTCTTCGCGATTCGGGTCGGCGAAGGAGGGGAGGAGCTTGGCGGCAATTTCGGTCCAGCCTCCCTGGGCCGCCCAGTGAAGGGCGGTTCGGCCGTACCGGTCCGTAAAGTCGGGGTAGATTTTACAGTGGTCTAGCAGCAGGGCGGCGGTCGTCCCGTCTCCGTCCAAGGCGGCCTGGACCAGTGGGGGGACGGCGCCGGGGCCGGCAGGTTCTCCCGAGGCACCGTTTTCCAGAAGAAGCTGCAGGGACGGCCAATCGAAGAGGTTCTGAGCCTTTTCCAGGGCCCTAGAGCCTTCGGTGTCGGCGGCGTTGGGATTCACCCTCGCCTCTAAAAAGGCGGCCAGCAGCCGCCGTCTCTCTTCCCCGTCCCGAATTGAGAAGAGCCGGTGGTAGAGGGGGCTTCCGTCGGCCTCCCCGCCGTTGGGATTCTTCCCCTCCTCCAGGTACTTAATGATTTTGTCATACCCTCCTGTTTCGAAGGCCTCCTGAAGCTCCGGTTCCGGCCGAGGAGAAAGGCTGATCCGGGCGGTTTGGAGGAGGGCTTGGCATTCTCCCATGAGGTATTCCGCATTGATCCGGGGATCGGCGCCGTTCATCAGGGAGAACAGGCCCAGGGTTATCCACCGGGGGCCGGCCTGAATGTACAAGCGCACTTCCACCGCCATGTCTGTTCCGTCGGGGATTCCCTCGCTGTGAGAGAAAAAGGGTTGAAAGTAGACTCGCTCTACGGGCAGATCTCCCATGGCGGCGGGGCCGGATATGACCTGGGGCATCCTGTTGTAGAGGGGCCGCCGCTCCCCCTGGTAACCGGGAGGCACGGGAAGGAAAAGCAGAGAGTTCCACGTCCGGGGATCCTTCCGAAGGTTGTAATTCTCCGGCCTCTCTTCTTCAAGATAGTAGACACCCTTCATGCCTCCGCCGTTGCCGAAGACGAGGGTTTTGGTAAA
>CAYYNJ010000161.1:0-6743 GCA_964472775.1 uncultured Spirochaetaceae bacterium | reverse complement strand
TGAAGGGGTCATTCAGGGGCTACGAACCACACCGTCCTCGGCATTGGGATCGTCGCGCCATAAACTGGTTGATGAAGACTTTCCCCGGATTCTGGAAGTGCTGAAGAAGTACAATATTCGGTACTTTTTTCTTATCGGTGGTAACGATACCATGGATACGGTACACAGGATAGAGGAATACTGCCGAAACACCGGCTGGGAATTGAGAGGGATTGGTGTACCCAAAACCGTGGATAATGACCTTTACGGTACCGACCACACCCCCGGATTTCCCTCCGCCGCTCGGTATAATATGCTCAGCGTTCTCCAGTCCGGTATTTTAGCTCGGGATATGCAACAAGTTGATAAATTTGTGGTTTATCAAACCATAGGTAGAGACGCAGGTTGGCTCGCTGCGGCCACCGCATTGGCAAGGAGAGGGACGGAGGAAGCTCCTCACTTGATATACTGTCCCGAACGGCCCTTTATAAAAGATAATTTCATCGAGGATGCCCGGGACTGTGTTAAAAAATATGGCTGGGTTTCCATTGTAGTCAGTGAGGGGTTAAAATATCCCGATGGAACTCCTGTAAGCGCTTCAGAAACCAAAGATAAGTTCAACAACGTGGAGTATGGAGCCATGGGAGGAAGCAGTGTGGGGCTTCAGGTCCATCGAATTCTAAGGGAAGCTACGGGATGGCGGGGTGAATTCCAGATAACCGAATCGCTTAATATGTGTGCCATAGATAGAGCTGTTCCGGCGGATTTGGAAGAGGCATATTTATGCGGCCGCCATGCTGTCGAGTATGCCGTGGAGGGAGTAACTGGTGTGATGGTCTGCCTCAAGCGTGTTTCTGACGCTCCATACACGATCGAGTTTTCCTCCGTCCCTCTTGAAGAGGTGGCTGTACGGGCAAAAGAGATGCCTCCGGCATATATCAACGATCGGGGCAATCATGTGACTCCGGCGTTTATTGATTACATGAAACCATTGATCGGAGAAATCCCGGAGTATATCGCTCTTGATCCAATTTATCCGGAGGTTAAATGAGCACGAATCGTTTTAACAAATCTATTTTAGTTGTTCATGCCCATCCTGATGATACAGAGGCATTTTGTTCGGGGGCTCTGAGGCTTTTAAAGGACCGAGGGTACAGGATCACTATTGTCACCTTGACAGCCGGAGGAATGGGGGGAATTGGAACCTCTGAAAATGAGACCATTCTCAGGCGTAAAGAGGAGGCCAGGAAGGCTGCGGCGGTATTGGGGGCGGAGTATTTTTGCCTGGATGGCCGAGATGGATATCTTTACGATACCCCGGAATTGCGTACTGCGGTCATTTCCCTTATCCGCCGAGTCAGGGCGGGAATTGTTATGACCCATCTGCCCAACGACTACCATAGTGACCATAGGGTAACCTGTATGGTAACCGAGGCTGCCGCCATGATATCCTCTCTGCCGAACGTACCTTGTTCAGAAGAGCCTGTGGAAGTTACTCCTCTGCTGTACCATACGGCGCCCTTGGGGTTTTCAGATCCTTTGGGTGGTCAGGTGATACCTCCTACATTTGCCTTGGATATAGGAACTGCTATTAAAACCAAACGAGAAATGCTGTCCCATCATCAATCACAGATTGAGCTGATGCGGGTGATGCACAAAATGGATAATTTCTTTGACGAGATGGAAAGTTATAACCGAAAACTAGGTCTGCTGTCCGGTTGTGAGTTTGCCGAGATCTACTGGCAGCATTTAGGGGGAGGCTTTCAAAAGTTTCCCCTTATTCAAACAGAGCTATCAGAATATATAAAACCTTTTAGTAAGGAGAGTTAAATGAATCTTTCACAAGAAAAGTATGCAGGTTATGCCCTCTGTCGGGAGATGGTTGAAACCGCAGAAGTGGTCCGAAATTTTGACCCTTCCGTGGTGGAACCCTTCCTTCCCAGCCTTAAGGGAATAAAAAAGATCCTATTTACCGGAGAGGGCTCTAGCCGCATCTTTCCCGCCAAGCGGGCTTTGGCTGAGAACCGCAGGTTTCCCGGAAGGCATGAGTTTTTTACCGAGGGCTCAACTCAGGCCTTGGAGTACGATTTAGCAGGAACAGCCGTTTTTGGGGCATCCAATTCTGGAAAAACCAAGGAGCTTCTTCGGCTTCTCTACCAACTTCAAAAAAGTGATGCAGGGGTGAATGGTCCCATTTTCGGTCTTACCGCCAATGCAGGAACTCCTCTTACCGAAACGGCAGATCTCTCACATGTTCTTACCTGCGGGTCTGAAGATGCCGTGGCGGCAACCAAGTCGGTGGTCGAGCAGGCCCTCTTCTACCAGGCTTTGATATGGGAACTGAAAAATGAAAAACTTACCGGCTTTTCCAAGGCGGCCGACCAGATACTATCGGTTTTAGATCTTCCCGTGGATTCTTCATTGGTAGACAAGCTTGTTAAGGCTCCCCGGATCTATTTTTCCGGTCGAAACGACGGTGTTTCCGAAGAACTAACCCTTAAAATCAATGAAATTACGAGGAAACCCTCGGCTTTTCTGGAAGGAACCTATGCCCTCCATGGCATCGAAGAGGTAATGAACTCCGAGGATGTTATTATTCTGGTCAATCCCTTCATCGAAGAAGAAGAGATGTACCAGAAACGTTTGGTTGAGGGAGTCGGTATGACTGTTTTGGCCATTGCCGACAGACCTACTCCTTTTCCCACCATCCAGATTCCCAGGGGAGAGCCATTCACCGAATATCTTCAGTTGGCTGCTGGATGGAATCTCATGGTTGAGGTTGGAATTGCTGCCGGGGTAAACCTGGATAAGCCAGTGCGCGCCCGCAAGGTGGGTAACGAGTTTTAACTTAGTTTTTTTATTTCATCCAGCGGGACCCGTGACGGCATTGTTTCGTGCCCACGTTGGGTGATATTTTCTTCCTCCGTCCCCAATTCTGATGCGAGCAAAGTTTTAATCCGTTTCCCGCAAAAGTTTCCTTGGCATCGACCTTGGCCTGCTCTTGTTCGTCTTTTAACTCCATCGATGGTTGTAACAGGTATTCCCCGTTGAAGGGAGTCGAGGATTCTGCTTCGTGGTACCTGTTCACACCGACAGACAAGCTGTTTTGGATCTGAATCGGGTAATTCTATTCTTTTTTTCAATTCCTCAGCTCGGAAATTGTAGACTTCATCGACCACAGGCTTTCTACAGGGTCGAAAATCGGTTCGGGGAACTATTTTTAGGCCCATCTCCTGCAAAAGACTAACCGCTTCTATCGCCAGGGCCGGCGAGGCTGTTAATCCGGGGGACTCAATTCCACAGAAATGGATAAAATTGTCCTTACTGTCGATGATGAAATCGTTTCCTTCAGGACGGGGCCGCAGGCCGGCGAAGTTTTTTATAGTTTTTCGGATATTAAGAGACGGAATGCTTTTTTTTGCCCCTTGGATGACTGCTTTTAATGAGGCAAGATCAGTCGAAGCGTCCTCCGTCCCCAGTTGATGCTGTGCATCAGGGCCGATCATGATGTTCCCGTATACAGTTTTGGTCACTAGAATCCCTTTTCCCTTACCATGATCGCCTTTCGGAGGGACTTGAAACAGGATATGATTAATCTCCAATTCGGCTTCTTTGTCGAGTATGAGGTACTGTCCCTTTACTGCATTTATCTTCGTTTCAGTAAATCCTGCTTGGGTTCCTAATTCGTTACTGCCATGGCCAGAAGTATTAATAATAAATTGTGATTGGAAATTCTCCGTCGGAGTACTCAATACCCAGGTTTTCTCTTCGTTTATCCTTTTAACTGTTACCACTTTCTGGTTTAGTTTTAGTTCTATACCGTTATTAACAGCGTTTTCCCATAAAGCTATACCATATTCGTAGGGAATAATTCTGCCGGCATCGGGAGTAAAAAGAGCGGCTTTAACTTTTGAATTAAGTTCTGGTTCTTTTGTAAATAGTTCTATCCCTTGTAGTAGTTTATACTCGGGTTGTTTGAGTTCAACAGCCTCATAATTCGTTTTTGCTTGCCTAATATAGGTTTGGAGAGTAGAAATGTCGTCATCTGAGAAGCCGAGAATCATTGCTCCGGTTTCTTCGTATTCAAAACCAAGATCAGTACTCAGTTGAGGAAAATGATTTCTTCCTAAAGTGGCAAAATGCGCCTTACGGGTTCCGGAAGGAATGAGAGCAGGGGAGTGTATGATCCCAGTATTTGCCTTTGATATCCCACAGCAAACATCAGGTTCTTTCTCTATGCATAAAACCGATAACCGATATCGGGCAAGTTCTCTGGCGATGGCTCCCCCAAGGACGCCAGCACCAATAATTATGATGTCATAAATCATTGTCAAACCGGAAATACTCCTCGACTATTGTTGCAACAAAAAGGTGACTTTTGTCTTGATGGGTTGTGAAACACCACAACTACCTAAGTTTCGCCTCTAAATAATCCAGTTGTCAAGCAGAATACAAAGATGAGAACCCTTTCTATAGGATTTATAATTGACTTCGATTTCTATGACCTATCGGGGAGGTATAGCTGAGATATCTCTGGGAAAAACATTCTCGCCAATTCATCTGGCGGTTCAATGAAGTCAAAATATGCCTCTTTTTTGATCCAGCAACTAGAGTAGGTATAGTCTTCTGCTTTGCTGCAAATTTGAGCTTTTACGGGATTCTCTGCAATGTACCCAAATACTTTAATAAAGTAAGAAGCAGATTGAATTATAGTACTGTGAAAGCGGTCATACCAAACATGGCCTTTGTAACCGTACTTTCTATTGAATGAGAGTGCGAACACTGATAATACCCACTGCATAATCTGAGAGAGATTTTCTTTTCCTAGAGGTTTTATCATCAAATGTATATGATTTCCCATGATGCAAAAAGATTTTATTGTAAACCGATATTTTTTCTTTGCTTTCCTCAAAATATTCAAAAAAAGCTCTTTTTCAATATTTTGCTTGAGGATGAACTCACTTCTGTTGGCTCTGGCTGTAACGTGGTACGTTGCAGAATCCATTAGTAACCTAGGTTTTCTCATCATGACCCTCCTAAGATTGTATACCTCCGATATGACATGGTGATTTATTTCTTGCTATAAAAAAAAAGTTTATCCTCCGTCCCTCAAAAAACTTTTGAACAATCGGTTAGAAACAGTTATCCAAATCTTTTTTCGGTGAGCCCAAATACCTCTTGACGGAGAAATTAGTGAAAGGATCTCGACCCCTCATCTCCGCTTATAGTTCGCTTGGGTAGGCTTATTTTGCCATTCATATTTACTATGTCAATTCGTATATACGAACATCGTTGAAAATTTATGGGGACGGAGGACGGATATATGGGAATATACGAAGACGTAGAAAGGATAAGCTTCAACGGCGGGCTTGATGGTTCATTGCAGGGTTGATTTTTTTCTCAAATCCGATCAATGTATTAGGTATGGCCAGACCCCTTAAACCAAAGAACGTATGTCAACAGCCGAAGGTGAATCTATTTAAACCCGCCGGTAAACCCATGACCGGGATCTCTCCTATTTCTTTGACCCTGGATGAGTATGAAGCCATCCGCCTGGCCGATCTCGAGGGGCTTTATCAAGAAGAAGCGGCGGATCTGATGAACACATCCCGGCAGACTTTTGCAAGAATCGTAGAAAGTGCCCACCGCAAGGTGGCCGCTGCCTTGGTGAAGGGGCTGCCCTTACTCATTGAGGGAGGAGCTGTCAATTTGTGTGACGACCTCGGTGAATGTCAGGGCCACGACTACTGTCTCCGACGGGAATCGGACATCACCGACCCCGCTAATCCCGGTACACAATAAAATCCCCCAACTCCTCTTCGGCGGGCCGGATAAACCGTGACAGGGCTGATCTCTCCATTCCCACGATTTCTTCCAGTGTCGTGGTGGCATTTATGTCAAGATCAAACTCGCATTTCACATAGGTGGTAGGGTAGAAGGTCAGTTTTTTGTCTTTATGCACCCCAAATTCTAGAAGGAACCGGGCACAGCGTTGCACTAACATGAGCTTGCTCATTAAATCATCCCGGGATAAGCTGGTCCAGACACCGAAGAAGATGGGGTGATAGACATTGTTCACGTCTCCGATGAACTCACCCCGGAGCAGTTCGTCTCGGGGTTTGCCCAGATAGGGAACAAAATCCAAGTGTTCCGCCAGTTTCCTGTCGGTAGCGAGAAATCGGCCGTTTTCAGGGTTCATGGTGAAGATAATGATATTGTCCATTCCCTGGCCGTAGCTCTTAAATAGGGCGCCTTGGTAATCCGCAATATTTACCGCCGATTCAAGAACCGCCCAGTGTTTCTGAATCTCCAAGGTGATGTCCAAAAGCCATCGTTTCTGCCGTTCATCGTCACATTGGTAACCCATGACGGTGGAACGAAGGGATTCTTCCGGTAAGGTACCTTGGAGCACGGCCAGGACGGTTCGATAAATGGATCGGAAGTTATGGTCTTTACTGAACTGAAGGATAATGTCGAAGAGAAAAAGCTCCATCTTCCGCAATCGCCAAATGAAGGTGATCACCCTGTTTCGCTCGCTTTGGGAGTTGACGGTAAACCCTTCCCATAGATTACGAATTTCATTGTAGCGGCGGCTCATCCGGAGGAACCACTTCTCCTTTCCCTTCGAGGTGACGGCACATCGGATTCTCCAGGAAGTACCTTGGCCATTGCTTTTTATGTAGATATTTTTAGGGCCGAAGGTGGAGTACTTCCGCAGGCACCGCATTCTATACAGAGAGAATCATCGATCTTGTGGAGTTCTT
>CAYYNJ010000160.1:0-6753 GCA_964472775.1 uncultured Spirochaetaceae bacterium | reverse complement strand
GGCGGTGGCAAGATAACCTATCCTCCGCCCTTCCCGGTCCGCTTCCCGGGCCCGGTTCAAGGCAAAACCGGTCTTCCCCGTCTTTATCCCGCCTAAAACCAGTGTGATATGCGCCATAAAAGCCTCCCCCAAGGCACCTCCCGTAACAGCGAAAAGGGACAACAATGGGGCGCCTTGAAAGGTCAGTATAAAGGGATTGGGAGGAAGAGAAAACCAGAAAAGGGCGCCCGCAGGGGGTCCGGATACAGCGAGGCATCCTGAAAACTTCAGGATGCCTCTACCGTGCCCTCAAAAGGTGCTCGGGCCTTGGGGAAAAGGAGGTGAAACCCCAAAGCGTCAATGAAAAAATGGAGGTCAAAGTACTCACGCTTCTATCTACCAAACCACCAGGGCCGGGCAAAGTTACAAAATATAAAAAAAAATCCCCCTTTTTCTCCCGCCCTAATATAATGATTTCGGAGGCCCCATGAAACTTTATGTTAAGATCCCCCTGTTTGCGGTTATTACCCTTCTCATCCTGGCCGGAGCGGGCCTGCTTTTCCTGACCCTGGCGGCCTATCGGCCTCCGGACACCGAGGAGGCGGTGTTGATCAACGCCCCCGCAGAAACGGCCCTCTTCGGTCCGGAGGTGCTGAGAATCATCGACTGGAATATCGGATACGCCGGCCTGGGAGGGGAGAGTGACTTCATTCTAGACGGCGGAGTCACCAGTAAACCGGACAGCCCGGAAACGGTGGAGGAGAATCTTCAGGCCATCGGTGATTTTCTGAAACACCAGGACGGCGATGTTTATTTTCTGCAAGAGGTGGATAAGAAATCGACCCGGACTGACCGGCTGGATCAAACCGCCTACCTTCGGGACATTTTTGAGGAGTACCATGTGTGGTACGCCCGGAACTACAAAGCGGTCTTTGTCCCCTTCCCGCCCTCGGACCCCATGGGGGCCATGGATTCCGGCCTCTTGACCCTGAGCCGTTTTACCCCAGAAGAGACGCCCCGGCGGCACCAGCTTCCCGGCCAGTACTCTTGGCCGGTCAACACGGTTCATTTGAAACGGTGCGCCCTCATAACCAGAATCCCCTCCCCCGATCCTGACCGGCAATGGTGCCTTATCAACATCCACCTCTCCGCCTACGATGATGGAACCCTCCGGTCAGAACAGCTTGGTTTTCTAAAGGAATGGATTTTATCCCTCTATGAGGAAGGCCACTACGTGGTGGTGGGGGGAGACTGGAACTCTCTCTTCCCCGGCATCGAACTCCATCATTTCGCCCCGTCCACCACACCGCCGGAACTGCTGGCATGGATCCAGAAAATTCCCCAGGGCTGGTCGCCCCGGGACTGGCAGTGGGTTTACGATGAAAAGACCCCCACCAACCGGACCCTGGAAAAACCTTTTGTCCGGGGAGAGAACCTGGAATCCATCATCGACGGCTTTTTGGTATCTCCCAACGTTTTGGTGGAGGAGGTACAAGGTTTCGACCTGAGGTTTCAAAATTCCGACCACAATCCCGTGGCGGTAACCCTGAAAATAAAATGATGAGACCGGAGGAACTTTCCAGAAAAGGTTTTTGGAAAATCCCTCCGGTATAGAGTACAATGAGATGGTGAAACAGATTCCGCTTGCCCTATTCGCTCTTCTCCTCCCACTTCTTCCTCTCCACGCCGGAGGATCTGCGGAGGAGACCGCCCCTCCCGAACCGGACCTAACCCCTCAGAAAACCCGGGAGGTAAGAACCTTTACAAGCCAAGGAATACTCTTTATCAGCTCCGAGCCCATTCAGGCGGCGGTCTATCTTGACGGGGTCCCCCAGCCGGAAATGACCCCCCTGATTCTCCGGGGAATAGCACCGGGGGAACACCGGATCAGGATCGTTAAGGAGGGGTACCTTCCTCTGGAGGAAACCCTCACAATCCCCGAAGAGGACTTACCGGTGGCTTATAACGCCCCCCTGACCTTTCCCTTCGTATCCCTCCGGATGATCGAGGAGGAGGCCCTGGTGGTTAATGGAAAGGCCGTACCGTTTAGGGATGAAGCCATGGAGGTTACCCTCCCCGAGGGGAAATACACCCTGCAGCGCAGCAACGACCGGCTCATCATCGATGCGGTCTATCCCAAGGAAACCCTCCTCAAGGGAGTCGATTTCGCTTTGGCCGCCACCCTCGTGTTTGCGGGAGCCATGACGGCGGAAAGGCTTTTCACCGAATCACCGGGAGAGCTCCTCTCATCGCCCCTCACCCTCTCCACCTACGGAACCGCCCTTTTGCTGGCCATTTTCGATACGGGCCTTCGGATCGGCCGAAACAAATTTCACCGAGACTGGGAGATGCCGGAAAGGGTGGTTGAACCGGTGGAACTGTCGGCCCGCCGCTATTTTGACCGGGGAGAGCGCTACCTGGCCATGGGGCAGCTAACCGAGGCGTACACCGCCTATGCGGAAATTCCTCAGGAATTTCCCGAGTCCAGCGTCCTTCCCCTGGCCCTGCACCGTCTCTCCCGGATCAACATCCTAAATGGAAACTTTACCCTGGCCCAAAATGGTTTTGAAAGGATTCTCAAAGAATACCCCCACCCCGAAGTTTATGACCAGTCTTGCCAGTCCCTAGCCCAGCTCCACGCCCGGGAAGAGAATTGGGAAGAAGCAGTTTCTTACCTGAATCAAATGGTTTTTATCGATCCGCATCTGAACAGGGAAGAGGTGGAAGAACTCAAACAGCGGTACCTTCAAAAGCGGGAGGGGGAATGATGAAGAAACTGATATTTTTCTCCCTTCTCCTCATCCTGCTTTTTCCCCTCTTCGGTCAAGAGGAGGAACCGGGCCCTTCGCCGCCGGCGGGGGACGGGACGGAACAAATAGGGGAAACCGATGCGGGGGAAACCGGCGGGCCTGTCACGGTGCCCCCCTCACCCGAGGTCCCTTCGGCCTTTCCGCCGGCGGAACCGGGCAGCTACGAAGACCTTCTCAGCCGCCTCTTGAAGATGGAGGAGCAGGTCTATCAGGGAGAATTGGGAATCCAGGATATTCGTCTGTTTAAAGAAGAACTAGGCCAGACGGGATACCCTGAATTGGAGGCGGAGGCGGCGCTGTTGGAATTCCTGCTGGTGCGGAAGGATGAAGAAGAAGCTCGCCGTCAGGGCCTCGACGCCTTTCTTAGCTCCCTGAATGATGCGGCGCAGCGGGAAGAAGAGGAGGCCCGAAGGATGAAATCCCGGAAGATCTGGACCGGGGTCACCCTGGGAACATCCCTCCTGGCCCTGGGGGGTGTCACCTACCTAAGATCCCTGGGAAACGAAACCTACCAACTGTACCTGGAAGCCCAGACACCCCAGGAATCCGCCTACTACCAAGGGTGGTGGCGTACCTGGGACCTGGCATCCGCCGTCACCGGCGGCGTGGGAGTTCTCAGCTTCACCGCCTTTCTCTACTTCTTCGGGTCCTCCCTCTAGGGGCGTTTCGGAACCGGTTTCGGGAAAAAACAGATCTATTCCTTCCCGCCCTCCCGGTGTATAATGAGGTATTCATCATTGATGGAGGTCGACAGATGGCCAAAGGTAAAGATAAAGGCAAATCGGAAGAGAAAAAGAAACCTCTTTTGACACAAAAAGAAAAGCGGTCCCAGAAAAAGGATAAAAAGTCCAAGGCTGACTGAAACCATCCTCAAAAAAGAAGCGGCGGCCCCGGGGCCTGCCGCTTCTTTTTTGATATCCCCCCCTGCCCCCGCAGAGCCCCGGCTCTTACTTCGAGGTAAGCACCTCGGCGCCGTTCCAATCCTTCGGCGGCGGTGAAGAAATGTACCGCTCGCACCGCTCCAGATACATGGAAGAAAGGTAGTCGTCGGGGAGAAACTTCTGAGCCGCCAAGAAGTGGAGCTTGGCCTTCTCGAAATGCCGGCCGTAGTAGAGTTTGGTGCCGGCGTTGTGATGAGCCCAGCCCTGCTTTTCCCGGTCCGACAGCTTTAGTTTGGTGGTATAGACACTTTCACCCATGGTTTTACCCTTCACCACCACCTTATCCACCAGACGGCTGGGCAGTTTCCCCTTGATCTTCATGTTCACGCTTTCAGAAAAAATCAGATCCTGCTTGTACTGCTTGGTCAGCCCTTCCAGGCGGGAACCCAGGTTCACCATGTCGCCGATGATGGTGTAGTCCATCTTCTTTTCCGAACCGATGTTTCCCACCGTTACTACCCCGTAGTTTATTCCGATACCGGTGATGAACTGGGGTTTCCCTTTATCTCTCTGGGCCTTATTAAATGCCAACAGGGCTTGCTGCATCTCCAGCCCCGCCAAGACCGCCTGGTAAGCATCGTCGGGCCGCTTCACCGGGGCACCGAAAAACGCCATGATGGCATCGCCGATGTACTTGTCCACGATACCGTGATGACCCATGATGATATCCACCATGGATCCAAAATACTGATTAAGGGCTGCCACCAGTTCATCGGGCATGTAGCCCTCGGATATGGTGGTAAAGCTGCGGATGTCCGAGAAGAGGATGGCCACCACCCGGTTCTCCCCCACCAGCATGGACTCGGGATTCTCGAAGATACTGTCGATCACATCTTTGGGAACATACTTCTGGAAAATGTTGCGGATCTGGTGTTCGTTTTTCTGGGCCAGCACCGCCTTAAGGGCAAAGTTCTTGATCTGCCCGTAGGCCCGGTCCAATTCACCGGTCATATGATTAAAGGTGTTGGCCAAGACCCCCACCTCATCGTTGTACTCTACCTTCACCTTCCGGGTCAGATCGTTGGTGGCGGTCACCTCACGCATGGTCTGTTCCACCCGCTGGATGGGCTTACTCAGGTAGGAGGCAAGAAAAAGGATGAGGATCAGGGAAACCCCTAAAGCCGATCCCAGGATGATCAGATTCTGCCGGTTCAGTTCCCGGATCTCCCGGTAAAAATTGTCGCCGTCCTCGGTGACCAGCACGGTCCAGCCGAAGGGTTCGAAGGTGAAACTGTTTCCCACCCGGACTCTGCCGTCCATGGAGAATTCCTTCCATCCTTCCGGTTCTCTCCGGATCATTCCCTGAAGGTTAGATCTCTCCTGTATACCCATCTTCACCGCGGTGGTGGCGGTGGCTACCTTGGTATCATCATCCAAGGCGAAGATAATCTCCGTAGGGCTGCCCAGGATGGAGATGGCATAGGAGAGTACCGCATCCTTGGCCACGGCAATGTAAGAGGGATCTTCGGCGAGGCCGTTGTTCACCAGAAGATTCCACTGGTTTTCCATGTATTTGTTTAGTTCCCGGGATTTAAACCCCATGGAGGACATGGCAAGCCTGTTCATGCCGCTCCGGGCCATACTGGAGGAAAAGAAGGTGGAAGCAAGCAGGGCGGCGGTGATGAGGGGCAGAACAACCAGGATAATCTTACTGCGTATCTTCAAAAGAATCTCCCGAAAGAACAGAGTGGGTCCCCCGGAAGGGGTCCCTCTTACAAAATCGGCGTTATCGCTGTTGGGATTTAGGATTAGTTTATTCAGTGTTTCTCACCGTGGACACTATCCTTAGTTTACCGGGTTTTTCAGGAGGGGTTAATTCCCATGGCCGGCCCTGCCGATACTGAAGGAAGAGAAGGAGAAGTCCATTGTCCGATCTAACCCCTCAGAACCAAGATCTCAGTTTCAACAAAAACGTATCTCCCGAGGAACGGAAGGAAATCCTGGAGGCCATCGACCTGATGGTTTCCGAGACGAAGCAGTCCACGCCCAAAAACACGGCGGCCTTGGAAGGGGCGAAAAGCGGCTTGGCCTTTCCCTTGGCGATTAACATCCTGGCCGTTCTGGCGGTGGGGGCCGCCCTCTTTCTCTCTCAGAAGCTCTTTGAGCAGCGCCAGGTTTCCATCACCGAAGAGACCAAATTCTACCTCTCCGCAGAGGGCAAACTCCTGGAGGAGATGAAGCGGGAATCGGAACAGAAGCTGGCCGCCAAGGATGAAGAGATCGGGAGGATCCAGACCGAACTGGCCGCCCTGGACCGGCAAAGCCTGGAGATGGCCGCCAACATGGAGGCCACCATCAGTGCCAAAGAAGCGGCCCTCCGGCGGGAGATGGAGGCGGCCCTGGAACAGGAACGGCAGAGGCTGACCGCTCAGGGAACCTCCACCGAGGATATTGAAGCCCAGGTCAAAGCCCTGCAGGATCAGATCGCCGCCGACAACAACCAGGCTCTGGAAAGTTTCCGGCGGGAATCTGAAGCCGCTCTGGAAGCCCAGCGGAAGGAGCTGGAACAAACCATCGCCCTGAATCAATCTATGCTGGACCAGGCTAATGAAGAAAAGGCCAGGCTGGAGTCGGAGAGGCTGGAACGGGAAGCCGAGCTGACCAGCCAGTTCCAGGAAGAGAAGGCGGCCTTGGAAGCCCAAACCCGGCAGGCCCGGGCCCAGCTGGCCAGCCTGGCGGAAAACCAGGAAAGGCAGCTGCTTCTGCAGGACCAGATCAATGGGTCCTACCAGGCGGTGATGGAACAGGTGGCGGCCCGGCAGTATTCCCAGGCTTTAGAAGGCATTGAAAACCTGCGGAACCTCATCACCGGTGAAGAAGTGAAAAAAATCCCTGCCTTGGCCCAACGTCAGGGGGTAGATCTCTTCCTGCTGGACACCCTGAAGACCGATGTGGAAGGCCGGATGGGCCGGGCCGGTGCCGATACGGCATCGATCCTGGCGGCTGCGGAAAGGCTCATTGCAGCGGAAGATATGGCTGCCAGGGGGGAAGCCGCCATGGAACAGGGGGATCTTGACGAAGCG
>CAYYNJ010000159.1:789-6807 GCA_964472775.1 uncultured Spirochaetaceae bacterium | reverse complement strand
TTAGTGATGAATGTGGTTATGATCGTGGCCTTTTTCAAGAATTTCCGAAATAAAACCGCGGGCATCTCCTAGGAGAACCCCATACAACCAATCTTGTACGCCTTCCCCTAGGGGGGGCGTACAAGGTTCCCGCAAAAGAGGATTCCGTGAGCGATTATTTTACCCGTTTTATCAAGACCATGAAGAAAGTATGGCGTGTCCTGGTTCAGGTCCAGCGGGACAAAGCCACGGGAATGCTCGAGTTCGAAATCAAAGAGCTGGAGAATATTTTTGTTCTTCTTCTCTACGGGAGTTTTGTGGGGCTACCCTCGCCTCCCACCGCCATGGCTTTTGAACTGATGCCCTACATGGAAGACGAAATCAAACTAATGATCTCCCGAGCAGACATGGCCCAGGATCCTCTGGGGACCCTGCTGGGAATGCTGGAAATAGACTGATGAAAAACATGCTTTTTTTTATGGGAAAAGGAGGGGTGGGAAAATCAACCCTTTCGTCTACGGCGGCGGTGCAGCTCTCTAAGGAAAGCTACAGAGTTCTCATCGTCAGTCTCGATCCTGCCCACAATTTAGGAGACATTTTTGAGATAAAACTGGGGGATGATAAAACCCGGATTAGTGAGAACCTGGACGCCATCGAAATTGATTTGCAGAAGTGGGTACGCCGGTACTTAAAAAAAAGCCGGGACGAGATCATCTCTAACTACAACTACAACCTCAGCATCAACCTCGATTCCTACATTAACATCCTCAAGTATTCCCCCGGAACAGAAGAATATGCGGTTCTTTGGGCCATAGAGAATATCTACGATAGATTTCATCAGGAGTATGACTACATCCTTTTTGATACCCCTCCCACCGCCCTGACCCTGCGTTTCCTGGCTATGCCGTCCATTACCCGGCTTTGGGTCAAAGAACTCAGCGGTATGAGGGAAAAGATCCTCTCCAAAAGACAAACCCTGACCCGTCTGAACCCCGAGGCTTCAGTTTTAAAGGGGGCGCGCCACAAAGAGGATGATAAGGTTTCCCAGCACCTGGGCGCCATGTCCCACAGGCTGGAAAAACTCTTCCACCTCTTCACCGAAAGAAGCTATGTTACCATTGTGGTTAATGATGACAAGCTGAGCCTGGCGGAATCGGTGCGTATCGGCGAAGAATTGAAAAAACTCAAGATCACCCTGGACAGTCTCTGTCTGAATAAGGTTTCCGCCGTAAACGATGATCATGAAGAAGTTACATCTGCCTTTTCCGGCTTTCCCATTTTCAAATTTCCCGCGGTTAAAGAGGGAATTCTTACCCCTGATCAGCTGAAGGATTTTGAGGCCCGACACCTTATCGACCACATCCTTCATAAGGAGAACAAATCATGAACCCTAATATCTACCTTCTTATCGCCCTGGCTTTCGCCACGACCCTGGGATATATGGTGGGGAAAAAAAAGAATAAAGCCCTAGGAGAAATGGTGGGCCGTACCGTAGAGGAACTACTTGATCCTAAAGAAACCGAATATGTAAACATCGGCGGTGTCATGGGACATAACTTCACCTTTGCCTTAAGGGAGCCGTTCACCGAAGCCAAGGGGACCTTCACCCTGCTGCCCCGGCATTCGATTCTCTACCTTCCCTTGTCCCTGCTGATCAGCCGCCACGACCGTTTTTATCTGACTATTTTTTCAAAAAAGGAACTGCTTGGCGAAGGCCATATTATTGCGGAAAAATACTTTCCCAAGATGAGGGTCGATATCACGGGAATGGAAAAACTAAAACGGACGACTTTCATCAAAGACGGCATTAGTTTCATTATTCTCTTCGACAATCCGCATCTGGAAAAGAAACTGACCGGCCTCTTGGAGGAGTCGGCCACGGCGCAGCATCTTCTCCATTTCTGCTGCTATGGAAATAACAGAAATTTCTTCATCCATCTGATTCCACGGAAAGAGACCTTGGAGCCTCTTCTCTCAGGAATAGTGCGAAAACTTCCCGGGATGATGAAACAGAATCACAAAGAGGAACACCCTTAGTCCAGGGAGTCCAAAGCCAGGGCCAGTTGGTCGGGGCAGGAGCTGTTCCTCCGGCCGCAACGGGTGCCTTTCAGCAGCGCAATAATCTCTTTTTTATCCCGCCCTTTGACCAGAAGAGACAGGGCGGCCAGGTTTCCCGGACATCCGCCGTAAAAATGTACTTCTTCGATAACATCCCCCTTCATGGTGATGTCGATGGCTTTGGAACAGGTTCCTCGGGTTTTAAAGGTGCGGGTTCTCAGTTGTTCAAAAACGGTTTGTTCCACCAGGCAGGCCTCTTATAAAAAGAATAGAAAACCGGGGCCCTTTAGAAGGGGTTGTTTCAGGGGGCCTCAGTCGGGATTTGAGGCCCAGGTTATCCGAACATGCCCCCTTGGGCAAGGGTCCCGGCGGCCGGATTTTACCGAATCACCTCAAAAAAGGGAAAGTTCTAGTTTACATCTGAAGCCAGGTTTGGTTAAATAGGCATATCAACCCGGCGGCACAAGAGCAGCGGGAAAGGAATTATCATGATAGTAGGGATCGATATTGGCGGAACCACCACCGATGCAGCGGTGATGAAGAAGGGTGAACTCATCACAGCGCTTAGCGTGGAAGCGGGAGATCCCATCACGGCGGCGGCGGGGGCCCTGGGCACGGTTCTCTCTGAACTGGACATTCCCCTTTCTGAAATTTCCACCATCGCCGCCACGGGGGTGGGATCAAACGCCCTCAAGTCGACCCTGCTGGGTATTCCTGTAACACGGGTTTCCGAATTTCAGGCCATTGGCCTCGGCGGCGCCTACCTAACGGGCTTGGATGAAGCCATCGTGGTCAGCATGGGAACAGGCACGGCCCTGGTACTCTACCGGTTCGGTGAATGTACCCACTATCTGGGCAGCGGTATAGGGGGGGGAACCATCCTGGGGTTGGGAAAACTCACCACGGGTATTTCCGGCTACAGCGAGCTTGTCTCCCTGGCGGAAGAAGGAGATACCTCCCGGGTGGATCTCACCGTGGGAGACATCGCCGGCGGCGCCATGGGCGATCTGCCCTCCAGCGCCACCGCCGCCAACTTCGGAAAGGTGACGATAAAGTCTCAGAAGGGCGACATCGCCCGGGGTCTTATCAATATGGTATTCCAAACCGCCGGTCTTTTGGCCATCGCCTCCGCCCGGGCTAACAGCCTGGAAGATATCATCCTCACGGGCAAACTGAGCCTGGGACCCAACGCCGCTCCCTATTTTGAAGAGATCCAGCAGATCTTCGGCGCCCGGTTTCACATACCCAAAAAAGCAGGGTTTGCCACTGCCATCGGCGCAGCCATCTCCGTAAGAAACGCCGGTCAGACTCCCTCAGGATAATCGATTCCCGTAAAGATCCGGAACTGCTCCTCTCCCTGAGTCTTCAGCATCTCCATCCCTCCGATAATACGGCATCCCGCTTTTTCCGCCCGGATCAGCAGGGGGGTTCGGGGAGGGGCATAAACGATTTCAAACACCGTTTCATCCCCTCGAAACCGGTAGTGAGGGATAGGATCATCTCCTTCTGCGGCGGCGCCCTCCCGCTCCATCCCCGCCGTGGTGGTCTGCACAATAATCTCGGGGCGCCCCGGGCTCCCGAATTCTTCCAGGGGGGCATAACGGCAATCCCCTTCCCGGGCTAATTTCGCCGCCCGGGATAAGGTTCGGTTGTAGACCGTAACCCGGGCTCCTTGGTTCAGAAGGGCGAAGACCACCGCCCGGGCGGCGCCGCCGGCCCCGATAACCGCCGTTTCCTTCCCTGAAATACCCCGGGGAAACCGCTGAAGCAGGGGGAGGATAAACCCCGCCGCATCGGTATTGGTGCCCCCCCAGCCTCCCGAAGGAAGCAGGAATACCGTATTACATGCCCCGATGCGCTCCACCGAGGAATCTTGCTTTTCCAGCAGGGGAATCACCGCTTCCTTGTGGGGGACGGTGACGGAGAAACCCCGGAAACCCATCCGGGAGGCAAAGGCAAGAAAAGCCCGGAGATCGTCGGTCTCAAAGGGTATGTACACTCCCGGAAGTCCCGCCGCAGATAACCCCCGATTGTGGATTTCCGGGGACCGGGTGTGCATCACCGGATGCCCCAGGATGCCGTAGAGGGGGGTCTCGCGGGTTATTTGAGAGTACCGGTAGAGGGTTTCCATCCGGACCGGATCGATGTGGCCCGGGGCGGCGGATCGGCCCTCCCCGGAGGTGAAGGTAAACCAACACCCCATCCAACCCGCCAAAACCCGGGTGGAAAAACCAAAGTCCCCCATGCCTAAAAGAAGCCAGGGCCGGCGGGACCCGAGGCTTTGCCGGACTTCTGCGGCCGCCTCATAGAGGGCAATCAAATCGGTGCTGCCCCGGGGTGTCACCGCCGCCTTGGGAATTTCATTCTCGTTTCGAGGCAGCCCTAAAAAACGTTGGGAAAACGATGACGGGACCCCGGTAAAATCGTGAAAACTTCTGATGATTTTCCCTTTCTTATGCCACCGGGGTTCCCATTCCTGGGGAGGCAGATCCTCTTCCAAATCAAAAAAACCGAATCCCGCATCGATGTTGTCCCGGTAGAGGGCCAACCGTTCCTGCTCCCTCCCCTCCCACTTTCCGCCATCGGCGGCCCGGCGGACCGTCAAAATCACGGGAAGACCCGCCCGCCGGGGGAATTCGGCCAGCCGGGAAAGCTCGCCGGAGGAAAGGTAATCCCCCCGAAGCTCCACCATGCCCAGGTAGGGCCGGTACTTCTCCAACAATGCCAGGTTTTCATTCAAGGTCGGTTCGGTCAAGGTGAGACAGATCATTAAAAATCTCCCCGGTAAAGATAAAAATCGAAGGCTTCCCCGGCACGGTAGAAAATTCTCAGCCGCAGAGGCCATGGTCCCCCGGGCAGAAGATAGAGATCCCAGCCATCGGCGGCGTGGTAGGGTTTACCGAGGATTTGCCGTACCGTTTCCCGGGAGGCCCCGGGACGAATGCCCCTCCAGGAAAACGAAGTGGTTTCATCAAACCGCACCTGCCAGACCCGGCGCTGATAAAGACCCAGGGTGACCCCCCGGGAAGGATAGTAGATTTCCCCCTCCGACGGCGGGGGGGGGCCGGGGATATCCACCCCGTCTTCCCAGAGCGCCTCGGCTTCTTCCTCGGGCATGCCGATGAAAGAGGCGGGATCGGTGACCGGCGCCGCCGCCGGAGACGACACAACAAAACAGGCCAAAAAGAACCCCGTCACCAGGCGGTACCCATGCCTCATCGCAGTTTTCGCTCCACATCCGCCAGGGCTTTCTGAGCCTCCGGGTTATCGGGCTCCAGGATCACCGCCTGCCGGAGGTATCTCTGGGCGATGCGGTAATCTCCCCGGCGGATGTAGATATCCGAAAGAGCCAGCAAGGCGGGAATATTTTCCAGGTTCTCTAAAAGCGCCGTCCGCAGCTGGTCAATCCGGTCCTCTTCTGCCGTATAGGTCAGGCTTAATAGATAATGTATTTCGCTCTTCACGGCGGATCCCAGATCCCGGTCCAGGGCCCCGTCCAGCCAGGCCCGGGCTTCCGTCTCCCTGCCCAAATCGATTAAATACCGGGCATTGAGACACACCACCCGGGGATCCGACGGATAGAGGGCTACCAGCCGGTTCATCAGCCGGTCCTTTTCCTCCTGATCCCCCCGCCGCCCGGCGAGATCCGCTCCCTGAATAAGGTTGTCCCGGTTCTCTTCAAGAGCCAGAATTCTCCGAGAATAATCGGATGCCGTATCCCAGTCTTCCCGAGCCACCGCTTCATTGAGAAGGGGCTTAAGGGTTTCCAGGCTGTCGGGGTTATCTTCCAACCGGCGGCCCAGGATTTCCCGGCCTTCCTCGACCTTGCCGGTGCTGATCAACAGCTCACCGTAACTGGCCTCCAGGACCTGGTGACCGGGATAGAGCTCGCGCCCCCTTTTTAATAAATCCAATGCGGCCGCCTGGTCTCCCGCCGCCCGGGCCAACCGCGCCTTTAGCAGCACAAGCTCCGGCCCCGCC
>CAYYNJ010000159.1:0-779 GCA_964472775.1 uncultured Spirochaetaceae bacterium | reverse complement strand
CCGGTTCGCCGGTGCATCCTTGAGAATGTGGTTCATCCCCTCCACCACCGCCAGAAGCCGCCGGGCCGTATCGAACCGTCCCAGCCTTTCTAAAACCCGGGCCCGGAGAAAAATCATGGCCGTATCATCGGGCCACAGGGTCAACCCCGCCGCCGCCAGCTCCTGAGCTTCTTGGTAGGCTCCCATCTGAAAATAGCCTTCCCCGAGAAGGCGGGAGAGCTCCCGGTCTTCAGGAAAGCGTAAATTGAGCCGGACCAGGTATTCTACCCCCCGGGAAGGCTGCTGTAAGGCTAGGTAAACCCGGGCGGCTCCTAGTTCGGCGGGATAACAAGAGGGGTCTTGGGCCAGAGTCTCTTCATAGGATGCTATCGCTCCGGGCAGGTCGCCCTCCTTCTCCGCCAAGGCCCCCAAGAGGTAGAGGGGCAGCACCGACTGAGGGTTCAGGGCCCGCAGTTGTTCCAGAATCTCCCGGCTCGAAGCCAGCACGGCGGAGTTCCCGCTGTTGAGTAGTGCCAGGGGGGAAATAAGAGAGGTGAAAAAGGAAACCTTATCCGGTGGAATAGAAGGGATATTACCTTGATCCAGGGCGGCAAACAGGGAAGGATAGAGAGACCCGCCGGGGGGGAGGTAGGTTTTCTCCAAAAGCCGGGGATATACCCTCTCCATCAAGGCAGAAGACAGGTAGAGCAGTTCCTGCCCGGTCTCAGAATTCCCCTCTTCCGATTCGGAAAGCAGTCTGATGGCGGAAAGGAGGGTATCCGGAGGGGCTAAGGCAATGT
>CAYYNJ010000158.1:0-6812 GCA_964472775.1 uncultured Spirochaetaceae bacterium | reverse complement strand
CCTTCGGCGATCTTCTTTCCCGGGGTGTTTCTCCCGGGCAGATAGAAGAGGCCCTGGGCCGGGCCGCAGGAGCCCGAGACCAGGGAATACGGGCCTTCTGTACCGCCGAAGGACTGGAGTTTTCCTCTGTGAAGGCGGCTTTGCAGGCTCTGGCGGACCAGGTTCCCTGATTTCTTCTTCATATAACGGTGATGGTGGAAAAGATTTCTTTTCCACCCTTTTTTTCAAGAAATTTTGCAAACGTTTGTAATAAAGATATAAAATTATCGAAATCTCCGGGAATCTCACCTTTTCAGTCGGAAAATATTTTTTTAACATTTTTTACTTTTTGGAAATAATTCGTTATTTATTAAACAAATAAATCACTTTTTCTTGATCAAAAAAAAACATTGACAAAATGTGAAAATCAGACAAATAATGAAGTACTGGAAACGTTTGCAAAGATTTGCAAACCAAAGCAAAACTTTGCAAAATATCATCAAACTATACAGTCGGTCGGACTGTATTATTTTTAGTGCCAAAAAGGCAGGAGGAAGAGGATGAAAAAAGGATTATTGTTAATCATGGTTCTCGCGCTTTCGTTCGGTGTTGTATTCGCCGGAGGACAGCAGGAGGGAGCCGCAGGTGAGCTCAAGGTTGGTTACGTCTGTAACAACTTCAACGACACCTTTCAGACCTATGTTATGGACGCCGCCAAGGCTTACTACGACGGTGTTGCCGATGTGAGCATCGTTCTGCAGGACGCCCAGGAAGATGTTATCCGCCAGCAGGACCTGGTAAACACCTTCATTTCCCAGGGAATCGATGCCCTCATCGTTGTTCCCGTTGACACCAGCGCCATGGCTCCCATTGTTAAGGCCGCCGCTGAAGCGAAGATCCCCCTGACCTTCGTCAACCGGAATCCCTTTGGAACCGGTGCCCTTCCCAACAATGTTTACTATGTTGGTTCCCAGGAAATCATCGCCGGACAGCAGCAGGCCCAGTACATGGGTGAGCTTCTCGGCGGAAAAGGCGGAGTCGCCATCCTGATGGGTAAGCTTGACAACGAAGGCGCCCTGAAGAGAACCGAAGGAAACGAAGAAGTTTTGGCTTCCCAGTTCCCCGGAATCGAGATTCTCGCCAAAGAGACTGGTAACTGGCAGCGGGACCAGGGCATGAGCCTCACCGAAAACTGGCTTACCGCCTACGGCGACCGGCTTAACGGTGTTCTGGCCAACAACGACGAAATGGCCCTTGGTGCCGTGGAAGCCCTCAAAGCTGCCGGCCGGACCGAAGTGCCCGTCATGGGTGTAGACGCCATACCCGATGCTAAAGTTGCCGTGGGTAACGGATCTCTGGCCGCCACGGTCCTTCAGGACGCAGTGGGACAGGGTGCCGGCGCCGCCAAGGTGACCCACACCGTTCTCAAGGGCGGTTCCGCCGAAGCGGTAACCTGGATTCCCTTCGTGCTGATCACCCCGGAAAACCTGGCTGATTTTCAGTAGAGTTCCCTCGGGGGAAAGAGCAATCTTTCCCCCGTTTCTTTAAACCAAGGAAGGAAGAGAGAAAATGTCTGAAGAAAATTATATCTTACAGATGAAAAATATAGTGAAGACCTTCCCGGGGGTAAAAGCCTTGAGGGGGGTGGATCTCAATGTCCGCCCCGGAGAGATTCATGCCCTCCTCGGGGAGAACGGGGCGGGGAAGTCCACCTTGGTGAAATGCCTTGCGGGGCTCCATAACCCCACCTCCGGAGAGATCTTTTTTGATGGAGAGACCCGGGAAAATTACAACACCTCCCAGGCCCTGAAGATGGGTATCGCCATGATTCATCAGGAACTCAGTCCCGTCCTTCACCGGCCCATTATGGAAAATATCTGGCTCGGCCGGGAACCCCTCAACCGTTTCGGCCTGGTGGACCATCAGAAAATGTACGAAATGAGTAAGGCCGTTCTCGAAGAGATAGACCTTAAGGTAGATCCGCGGACCCTGATGGCCGACCTGACCGTGGCGAAGATGCAGATGATCGAGATTGCCAAGGCCGTATCGTATGATTCCAAACTGATTGTCATGGACGAACCAACCTCTGCCCTGACCGACAAAGAGGTGAACCAGCTTTTCACCATCATGAGAAAGCTCAAGGGCCAGGGTAAGGCTATTATCTATATTTCCCATAAACTTGACGAGATTTTCAAAATTACCGACCGGGTTACGGTCTACCGGGACGGCCAGTACATCGGTTCCGAAGATACCGACAAGATCACCGTTGAAAAGATGATCAATATGATGGTAGGACGGGACGTGGATGAGATGTTCCCCAAGGTGGAATGTCCCATCGGCGAAGTGAAGATGGAAGTGAAAAACCTCTCCCACAGCCGGTTTTTCCAGGATGTTTCCTTCACCGTACGGCGGGGGGAAATTCTCGGGTTTGCCGGGCTGGTCGGTTCCGGACGGACCGAAGTGATCGAGACCATTTTCGGGATCCACAAAAAATCCGGAGGAACGATTTTTATCGACGGCGAAGAGGCCGACATCACCAGCCCCCGGGATGCCATCGCCCGGAAGATGGCCCTGCTCACCGAAGACCGGCGTCATTCGGGGATTTTCCCCATGCTGCCGGTGCGGCTCAATATGATCATCGCCAACGTTCCCAAGTTTCTGAATAAATTCGGATTTATCAAAGAAAAGGAGCTGAAGGATACCTGCAACGATTACGTGAAACGGGTTCAGGTGAAGACCCCCAGTCTCATGCAGAAGGTAGAGAATCTCAGCGGGGGAAACCAGCAGAAGGTTCTGGTGGCCCGATGGCTCATGACGAATCCCGAAATTTTATTTCTCGATGAACCGACCCGGGGTATCGATGTGGGTACCAAGGCGGAAATTCATAAACTGGTTACCAAGCTGGCGGGGGAGGGGAAATCGATTGTGATGGTTTCTTCGGAGCTGCCGGAAGTGATGGGGATGAGCGACCGGATTGTGGTGATGCACGAAGGCCGGGTTACCGGCATTGTGGAAAACCGGAAGGACCTCACCCAGGAAGAACTGATGTCTTACGCCACCGGTACCGCCCGTGCGGTCCAGGCCTTGAGTGAATAAGGAGGAAAACTGTGTCGAAAACCGGCGCTTCTGAAAAACAGAGTATCGATGTAAAGCATATTCTCCAGAAATACGGGATAGTCTTTGTCCTGATTCTGATGATCATTGGGTTGAGTATCGCCGAACCGGCGTTCTTGAGTTCATCCAACATTTTTAACGTTCTTACCCAGAGTTCTATCTTTGGGATTATGGCCCTGGGGTTGACCTTTGTCATCATCTCCAAGGGAATAGACCTTTCGGTAGGATCGGTTCTTGCCTTTGCCGGGGTGGTGGCCGCCAGCCTGGGACAGGCCGCTACGGCTACGGGGAAATACTATCCCGGGCTTGCTGAAATGCCCCTGATCGTACCGTTTATAGCCGCCCTGGCCATCGGCGCCCTCTGCGGCGGGGTCAGCGGTTTTCTCATTGCCAAGACCAGGATTCCCGCCTTCATCGCCACCCTGGGGATGATGACAGTCGCTCGGGGAATGGCATTGATCTATACCAGCGGTAAGCCCGTCAGTACCCTGATTCCCTCCCTGACCTTTCTGGGGGGCAAGGTCTTCAACGTCATACCCATTCCGGTGATCATCTATTTCATTATGATAGTGGTCAGTTCGGTGCTGCTGAACAAAACCCGGTTCGGGAAGAACGTCTACGCCATCGGCGGTAACATCACCGCTGCGGAGGTTTCCGGTGTCAACGTCAGCAAGAACCTGATCGGTATCTACGCCTACAGCGGCCTTTTGGCGGGTCTGGCGGCGGTGGTCTTTGCCGGCCGGGTCGGCAGTGTTCACCCTGGCGCCGCCACGGGTTACGAATTAACCGCCATCGCCGCCACCACCATCGGTGGAACCAGCCACTCCGGCGGTATCGGTACCATCTGGGGCGCCTTCGTGGGAGCCCTGGTTCTGGCGGTCATGAGGAACGGCCTCACCCTTCTCGGGGTTGACGCCTACTGGCAGCAGGTCACCGAGGGTGTCATCATCGTGGTGGCCGTTATCATCGACATGCGTAAAAACGCTAAAAAGAACTAACGGGAGAAAACAGGGTGAAAACACTGCGAATTGGATCGGTGGGATTAGGCCGTCTGGGGCTGCGTCATGCGGAAAACATCGCCGCGAAAATGCAGAATGCCCAGCTGACCGCCCTTTGCGATTTGGATGAGGCAAAGCTGAATGAGACGGCGGACCGGCTGGGAGTGCCCCATCGGTTCACCCGGTTCGAAGATATGATAGCCCTGGATGAACTGGATGCGGTGGTTTTGGTTTCCCCGAGCCACCTGCATACAAGCCAGATCGCCGCGGCCCTGAAGGCGGGAAAGCACGTTTTCAGTGAGAAACCCCTGGGGGTTACGGTGGAAGAGTGCCGGATCGCCCAGGAGGCGGTGGAAGCCCATCCCGACAAGGTTTTCATGCTGGGCTTCATGCGCCGGTTTGACGAATCCTACATGTACGCCCACGAAAAGGTGATGGCCGGAGAGATCGGCAAGCCGATCCTCTTCCGTTCCTACAGCCAGGATCCCGAGAAGTTCATCGACGGGGCCATCGCCTTCGCGGGCCACAGCGGCGGGCAGTTTCTGGATATGGCGGTTCACGACATCGATCTGGCCCGCTGGTTCCTGGGCTCCGAACCCGAAACGGTTTACGCCCTGGGAGGCTGTTATGCCCATCCCGAGTTCGCCCAGTACAACGATGGCGATAACGTATCCTGCTTAATGAAGTTTCAGAATGACGCCATGGCCTTTCTCTTCGCCGGAAGGACCGCTCCCCACGGATACAACGTGGAAACCGAGATCATCGGTACCAAGGGAACCCTGCGGATCGCCTCGGTGCCCCAGAAGAACCTGGTGGAGGTGCTGGATAGCCACGGAGTCCGCCGGGAATGCAGCGAAAATTTCCTGGAACGGTTTTCCACCTCCTACGTCAATGAGGTTCAGGAGTTTGTGGATTGTATTCTTCAGGGGAGAAAACCCCTGGTGACGGTCAACGATGGAACGAGGGTTTCGGAAATCGCCTACAAGTGCAAGGAAGCTTTTGAGTCTGGAGAGTTGGTGAGGTTTTAAACTGTGAAGAGTTCCCAGGTGACCATTAAAGACATAGCCGCCATCGCGGGGGTCAGCTTTTCCACCGTTTCCCGCTGTCTCAACGACAGCCCTTTGGTTTCGGATGTGACAAAGCGGAAAGTGGCCCAGATCGCCGCAGAGATGGGCTTTGAATTTAACGCCAGCGCCCGGGGACTCATTACCAGTAAAATCGGCACGGTAGGCATTGTGCTGCCGGAAAACTATACCGCCATCAACGTTAACGTCTACCACGGTATGTTGATGAACCATCTCCGCACCAGCCTGGAGCGGGCGGATGTGGATCTTCTGGTCACCTACCAGAAGAACCATTTCACCGGCGGTAACAACGTCAACCGCCTGGTGACCCGAAAAAAGATCGACGGGTTGATTCTTCTGACCGAAAACATCGGCCGGGATACCCTGGATTTTTTAGAGGTTCGGCAGGTTCCCTTCGTCTGTACCCACTATCCCCCCGCCAATAACGTGAAAGATCAGGATGTGATCTACACCGATCACTACGTGGGGGGAAAGCTGGTGGCGGAACACCTTCTTGCCCGGGGACGGAGGTCTTTCCTGCTTCTGGCGGTGGAGGAATACCATCTGGAGTTCCAGCTCCGGGAGCAGGGGTTCTGCGATGCCATTGCCGCCAGGGGATGACTGCTGCATCCGGCATCGGCGCCGCCGCGGGGCTTTCGGTCACCCGGCTGGCGTGTGATTCCACCTTCGACTCGTCCTATGCCGCCATTCTGGAGAACCGGAAGCTCATAGAGGGGATCGATGCGGTTTTCGCCTTGAACGACCTGATGGGTTTTGGTGTCTTAAAGGCTTTGAAGGCCCTGGGCCGGGGGATTCCCGAAGAAACCGCCGTGGTCGGTTACGATGATACCGAGTACGGCCGTTATTACAATCCCACCCTGACATCGGTGCATCAGCCCCGGGAAGAACTGGCGGTCATTTCCTGCGACCGGCTGTTTTTTCAGATGCAGAAACAACGGGAGGGCGGACCGGTGCTGAAGAAACTTATCAGCATCCAGCCGGTGCTTATGGTGCGGGAATCGTCCTGAGCCATCGACGCCACCGGAAATGATATGATAAAGGAGACAAGAAATATGAAAACAGAAAGAATGACCGTTGGCCAGGCGCTGGTCAAGTTTTTAAATAACCAGTGGATTGAGTTTGACGGAAAACAGACCCCCATGTTCAAAGGGGTTTTCACCATCTTCGGTCACGGGAATGTGGTCGGTTTGGGACAGGCCCTGGAGGAAGATCCGGGCCATCTGGTGGTCCATCAGGGCAAGAACGAGCAAGGCATGGCTCTGGCGGCCATGGGGTTTGCCAAACAGATGCTGAGGAAACAGGTTTACGTCTGTACTTCTTCGGTGGGTCCCGGAGCGGCCAACATGATCACCGCCGCCGCCAATGCCACGGCCAACCGTATCCCCGTGCTTTTTCTGCCCGGCGATACCTTTGCTACCCGTCAGCCCGATCCGGTGCTGCAGCAGGTGGAGAGGTTCAACGACGTGACCCTTTCGGTTAATGACGCTTTCAGGCCCATCAGCCAGTACTGGGACCGGGTGAGCCGGCCGGAGCAGCTCATGAGCGCCATGATTAATGCCGTCCGGGTGTTGGCCGATCCGGCCCTTGATGTGCTCGTTACTGACAGCATACCGGGCACCTACATCATACAGTTTGA
>CAYYNJ010000157.1:6337-6845 GCA_964472775.1 uncultured Spirochaetaceae bacterium | reverse complement strand
ATAGGTAACGTAAAACACCTTGATATCCACCAAGGCGGCAATCTCCGCGTAGAGCTAGGGTAAATTCCCTTCCACGTAGACGATGTCTCCTGGCGTTATCAAGCCCATGGAGGATCCCTCTTTGAGATGATGGTGTTCATCATGACTCGACAGAGCGGTGATAAAATCGTACTGAGGGATCCGGCAGGAAAGACCGTTTTTAAGCCGAATCAATGTCTTGAGAAGCAAATCGAAGTGAAAACTCTCCCGGCCCATGGAACCGATGCCCCGGTCCTCCCGGTAAGGGCGGTCCAGGAAAAAATGATCCATCTCTAGGGTCGAGATAGACAACCCCTCCCGGGAAATCAGGCGGGTGAGCAAATCGGTAAACTCGGTTTTTCCAGCGGCGGTGGGACCGGCCAGTCCGATGAAAACCGGCGGTGATTTCCTTTGGATCAAAAGATCCAGCATTCCGAGGAGCTTACCGTCCACTTCATGATTGGCTTCCCGGAAATCCCTGAATCCCACC
>CAYYNJ010000157.1:0-6287 GCA_964472775.1 uncultured Spirochaetaceae bacterium | reverse complement strand
AGGCACTCTGATGACGATAAAACTTGGCGTAAGGTGCCCCTCCGAGATGAGCCACCACCTGGGGAGTAAAATAGACGGTACGGGGGAAAAAAACGAAACTTCTCACGTCGAAATAAAAATAGCGGTCAATCCAGGCAGGGGGATAGAGATCGGCCACCATCCCTTTAAAAAGCTCCAGGGTTAATCCCCGGATCACCGGATCCAGGGCACCCTGTCCCGCCGCTTTGCTTCCTACCTGTATTCCACTATAGAAGAGGGGATCCCCGATGCGCGCTTCTATTTCGCCCCAGGAGGAGAGGGGGAGGGCGTCCCAAACTTCAAGAGAAGGGAGAAAGGGCTCCAGGGCATACTGAAACTCCTGAAGAGCCATCCGTTCCACCCCCTTACTCAGGCTCTTCATCCTTTCGTAGAGCGGTGTTCCCACCTGTACGACCAAATCCGCTGGAATAGTCTGTCCCGTTATATGCAAGTTTTTCTTCACATCTGTATCCATATGCAAATTATCTTACCACAACTATTTTTAATAATCAATTTAATTTTCATTACAGTTTCTATTTGTAATTTTTCTTTCATGTTGTATACTGGCCTCAACAACCTTATAACATGAGGAGAGGAATCTTATGGACCCCCTGCTGCAGCAGCTTCAAGGCCGGGCTTTTTCCCTGGTACCCGAAGCCTTTGAATTTCTTTCCCGGAGACGGGAAGAACTGATACACCAGCCCCCCCCGGCGTTGACACTACCGGGAGTAACCCCCGACGGAATCCTGCGGCTGCTCAACCGGCACCGCCGGCAATTCGATACAGAGGAATACCTTAAGAGCCGGATCGAAAACCCCACCTCCGGAACGGTCGATCATATCCATGCGGAAATCACCTCCCACAACGCGGCGGCCCTGGGAGCAGCCCAGGGGGTATCGGGGTACTATCTCGAACTACTAAGGGCGGCAGGTCACCTCCACGATTGCGAACGCTCCTTTCCCGCCAAGATGACCGCCGGAGAAGAGACGGCCCGAAAAGACCCGCAGACCTATATCGAATTTAAAAAAAAGCACGCCGAGAACTCCGCCTTCATCGCCGGATCTCTGTTGAAGGAGCTGGAACAGGAGGGCTGCGTCTTCCCCGAGGGGTTTAAAGAGGACCTTCAGTATCTTATCAGACGCCACGAACTGGGCGGAGAAGAGGAAGAGCGCTTGGCGCAAGGCCGAAATACCGGCGAAGAGCCACCGGTAAGCCTTAACCGGCTCAATGACATCCTCACCGATGCCGATTCGATTTCCTACATGGATGCTAATATCCTGACAAACTGGGATGAAACGGGACGGAACGAGGCCCTTTTGGCGGGGAAAGTCCGCTATATGTATTCCCGTATGACCCCGGGGGGAAAAGCATTTGTTTATGATTCCATTCTCGAAGCACCCTCCCATATTTTAGGACCCCGGGTTCCCCCCCGGGAAGATCTCTTAACGATTCGGAAGATTTTGCTCCGGGAATGCCGGCGGTGAAATGGCTCCTCCTGGGTACCGGAGCCAACGAGGGGGTCCCGGCGTTCCGCTGTCTCTGCCGGCACTGCCGGGAAGCCCGAGCCCGGGGAGGCCACCTGATTCGTCAGAACAGCTGTGCCCTGGTGTCGGAGGGAGGTTTCCATATCCTGATTGATATGCCTCCTCAGATCTCTTCACAGCTGGCGGCGCACCGGTTCGATGAAACAAAGCTCTCCGCCCTGCTTTTTACCCACCGCCACGAAGATCACACCCTGGGGGCCCGCTCCCTGCGCGGTGCCGCAAGTGAAAAGGGGTTCATCCTTCCGCCCCCCATCCCCCTGATCACGGAGGCTTCGGTATTCGCCGAAATCTCCCGGCAGCGGCGGCTGGAGGAGCATACCGAGAGTTTTGTCTTCACCAAAATTCTCCCTTATCACCCCCTTTCCCTGGGCCCCTTCACCGTCACCGCCGTGGAAACAGGCCACCTTAAAACCAAGGGCACAGAGGAAACTTCCCTGGGATACATCCTGGAAAACCAGGCGGGGAAAAGGGCGGCCTACCTGGTGGATGCCCCGGGACGGCTCCCCGGAGAAACGAAGGATTTTCTCATCCGGAACCCCCCGGATCTAATGATATTGGACGGCACTTTCGCATCTGCCCCCGCCGGCAGCGCCCACGGCGACCTGGCATCCGCCCTAGAGATGCGTAAGGAATTTCCGGATATCCCCCTGATTCTCACCCATATAGGACACAGGAACCTTTTGGAAAACGAGCTGATAGAAAAACTCTCCCCCTACGGCATCACCCCCGGCTGGGATGGGATGGAGATAGACCTTTAGTATGTAATTTTTCTTTCACTATTTGACTATTTTGCAATTTTTGTTTAGCTTTAAGGCCATGGGAAAGTATATGAATACCGCTATTTGAATGACCTTCCCTAAGAACCTTTCGAGGAGCCCGCCGATGAACCGATTGGGAATATCCCTCCCCTGGGATTACCTTGCGCAAACCAATACCACCGATGAAGGCGAAAGCCTCTTCTCTTTTTTCCCCCACCCCCGGCCTTTCCTGGGACTCCTCAAAGAAGCGGGAGTATCATCCATCGAGCTGCGGCACCGGCGCCTCGATATGCCCCGGGTAGAGATGATAAAGGTTTTTACCCTTTTGAGGGAGGAAGGCCTCGGACTAACCATCCACAGTGACGCCCTGGGGCCCGGCGGGGAGGAAGATCTCACCGCAGCCTTCCCCTGGCTCCCCCCCTACCGGGAGATTTTTCCCACCCCCGGCTCCCCCCTGATGGTTCCCCTTCATCCCGTCACCCCCTCCCAGGCGCCCCGGGGCGTCAAAACCGACACGGTTTTGCTGGCGCATCACCTGACGGCACTGATAAAAAAGCAAGCCTATCCCGTTATTTTGGCCCTGGAGAACCAGCGCAGCAAGGGAGATCAAAACAGCGGCACCTCCTACCAGGGGATAGCGGAGATGGTTGCTGCGGTTGCTGATCCCGGTCTGGGCATCTGCTGGGACATGGGCCACGCCACGGCCAACCACCTCACCGAAGGACAACCCCTGATGCCTCACCAGGAGTTTCTTCAAAAGACCGTCCATACCCACATCCATGATCTAAGCCGTCAAGGAAAAACCCACTGGCCCCTGAAAGAAAATCAGGTACCGGTGGAGGACTTTGTGACGGCGCTGAAAAAAAACGGCTACCGGGGGCTATACAATCTTGAATTGAGCTTCAGCCGGTTCCGGCGGGAAAAAGACCGGGAAAAGAGTATTTTTGACAGTATCAGCCGGCTAAGCCTGATGATCAAAAGCCCCGGAACGGTAGAGCAGGTCTGACACTTCCTTCACCTTCTCTTCCAAGAGGGGTTGGGTCCGGGCCTCCGCCACCAACCGCAGCACCGGTTCGGTATTCGCCATCCTCACCAGGAACCACCAGGAGGGGTAATCTATCCTGATGCCGTCCTGATAGGTGGCATCCCCATCATGATACTGGTGAATAATCAATTCCCGGAGCGACTCTTGGCTGCTGAGAACCGGGGGAACCCGAAAATTCAGTTCCCCGGAAAAATGATACCGCCGGTCCCGGGCGGCAAGCCGGGAGAGGGGCTCATTTTCCCGGGAGAGGACCGTTTGCAGCTGCAAAAAGGGAATCCAGCCGTTATCCAGGAACCAGAAGTCCCGGTAGTAGTAGTGTCCCGGCAACTCCCCTCCCATGAGGCCACCGTGGGCAGGAAGCCCTGCCTGCATGGCCCTATGGCCCGTGGCACAACGGTATGCCTTTCCCCCCAGTTCTTCCACCACCTCTTTTACGGAGTTTGAAGAACGGGCATCGTAGAGGATTCCCCGGTCGCCCCTTCTTTTTTCCGGAAAATGAAGAAAATAGTAGCGGCTCAAGATGGTCAGGATGATATCGGGAGAAACCCATTGTCCCTTCTCGTCTACCACAATCATCCTGTCTCCATCACCATCGAAACAGATTCCCAGGTCGGCTTTTTCCCGGACCACCGCTTTTTTCAACAGGGCCAGGTTCCTCTCATCCGTAGGATCCGGCCCATGGCCGGGAAAGAGTCCATCCACGGCGTCATTAAGGAGGATGAATTCACCGGGAAGCCCTTCGATGATCCTTTGGATTAAGACCGCGGCGGTTCCATGGGAGCAGTCCACCACCACCCGGAGGGGGCCGCATTCCTTTATGTAAGGATCGAGAAATGATAGATAGGCCTCGGTAATATCCGCCGGGCGGCTTTCTCCCCCGGGGACCAGGGGGCCCACACCGGATTTTACCAGATCTTCCAGTTGGGCCAGTCCGTTGGCCCGGCCGATCACCTCGGCTTGGCCGCCGCAGATTTTTAGACCGTTATACTCAGGAGGATTATGGGAGGCGGTGATCATGACGCTTCCCTCGTAGCCGCCTGCAATATTGGCAAACATGACGGCGGGAGTATCGATGCATCCCAGGATATCGACCTGGGCTCCGCCCCGCACAAGCCCCCTGACCAGGTGATAGGCAATCTCCGGAGACGACTCCCTGCCGTCCTGCCCCACCGCCACCCGTTTCAAAGAGAGCAGATCACAAAGATGAAATCCGATGCGGTAAGCGATTTCTCCGTCCCATTCCTCATTCCAGAGACCCCTGATGCTTCCCGATTTAAAAATTGACATGGATCAGCCTCCTTAGGTCAGGGGAAAAGCTCTAAAAGCTCTTCCAAAAGATCTATCGTGATGTCAGGCCGCTGCAGTTCCGGCAGCTCCCGGCCTTCGGGATAATTGCTTGTCTTCAGGATCACATTGAGGCCGAACCCGGCCCGGCGGGGCCCCTCCACATCCCTGTCCGGCTGATCCCCCACGTAGGCACAGAACCACGGATCGGTTTCTGCCTCCCGGGCGGCCTGGGTAAAGATGGCCGGATCAGGCTTTCTGATTCCCGTAAGAGAGGACATGACCAGGGTGGAGATGTAAGGGGTCAGGCCCGCCTCCTCCAGCTCTCCGGGAACTAAAACCCGGCTGACGGTGTTGCTGATGACCCCCATCTTATAACCCCGCCCATGGAGCTCCTGGATCACCGGCAGGGCTTCGGGCCGCAGCACCCGCTCGCCCTTGGAGTGGGAAAAGAGCAGGGTCAGTTCTTCCGCATGGGCCCTGACCAGCTCATCGGGATAATCGTGAAAGAGAAACCGGGTGCATCGCTCTTCTTCGCTCAGCTCGATCCAGGAATCCAAGGCCCACTTTTTGTAAGCCTTATCCCGGCGGCTGATTTCCCTGCCGAAGTCGTCCGGATCCCCCTGGGCCTGAAGGATCCGCATCATCCGCACATTTTCTTCCCTGCCGTTATCGGGGCCGGGAATCACCGGTTTGCTTAAGGTTCCGCCCTTATCAAAAAACAGAAACTTCACCCTGTGGGGTTCCAGAAAATCCCGGGTATTTCTCAAGGTATGGATCATAATTCCCGGGCCTCCCGGAGCTGCCGAAGGACATCCTCCCAAGAGATCCCGGCATCGAGCCGGGAGAGGGCCCACCGCATCCAGTACCGGTTAGCCTCTACCCCGGAAAGAACCTCTTTACCGCCGGGGCTCCGGCCCGGTACCACGTACTCTCCCGGGTCTTCCCGGTCTCCCACCGAAAGCAGGGTCACCCCCGGAATATTCCTGAGCATGTTGTCATTGCCGCCCTCATGGAGTTCATTTCCCACAAAGATCAGCTGATCCGGTTTGAGCCCTGTTTCGCCCATCAGATCCCGGGCTCCCCGCTCCTTGTCGTTTCCCGCCAGGACAAACTTGATGCCCCGGGCGCCGGGAAAGGGTACGGTCACCGCCGCGGCCCCCAACGAAGCCAACCCGCCCCGATCTTTCAGCCATTGCCGGCTAAATTCTATCAGCTCCAATCTGAGGCGGTGGTTTCCCGGTTCATGGTAGGGTTCGGCGGAAGTATCCCCCAGCATCATCCAGCTCACCGATCCGCCGCGGAAGTAGGTGGCTGATTCTCCGGGGTTGCGTCCCCGTCCCTCAATCGTCTTCATTAACACCGGAAGAACCGCCTCGTCTCCGGCAAACCCGGCTTGATGCAAAACAGCCTGCGCTTCCTTTCTCCGGGCTCCTATCCGGCCTTCGAGATCGGCGGTGGAGAGCCCTTCCCGCTGCCCCAGTTGAACCAGAGACCTTTTCCACTCCTCCTCTCCCAAAATCATCAGCGCCTGAGCATCGGAAAAAAGACGGGAAAACCGTTCCTCCTCCCGCCATCGGCGGGAAGTGCTGTCCCAATAGTACTTAAGGCTGCCGTCGCCGCCGTAGTACGCGACGT
>CAYYNJ010000156.1:4127-6854 GCA_964472775.1 uncultured Spirochaetaceae bacterium | reverse complement strand
CGCCGGTGAAGAAGCCCGGCTGGGTCAAAAACGGACGTCCCTCGGCCTGCTGCTGGCCTTTCTCTCCGGAACCATCATCATGGCGGGCCTCTATTTTGCCGCCGGGGCGTTTATGTTCGGACCCGGCGCCGCCCTGGTGGAGGTGCCCGGAAACATCCTTCAGAATGTGGCGGGAATTACGGCGGGGACCCTGCTCTGGACCGCGGTAAAGCGGGCCTATCCCCCGGTCACCCGGTACAGGTGGTAGGCGGTGGATTCTCTGCTCATCGTTGGTAATGCCGCCGAGAATCCTTTTGTTGAAGATGTTTGTCATCACATCGGTCAGGATGTGAATTATTCTGACTTGGTATCCCTCAAAAGCTTTTTAAACAGCGAGTTCTGCCCCCGGTTTATTGGCGACGAAGAAGATCTTAACCGGATAGGAAACCAGCTGAAGGGCAAGAAGGTCTGTATTCTCAGCACCACCCGGTCTGACCTCTCCCGGAACGAGCTGGCCATGCGGACCTTTCTCATTGCCCGGGCCGCCAAAGACAACGGGGCGGAGAAGGTGATCCTCTTTGAACCCGATCTTTTCTACAGCGCCCAGGACCGGGGCCCCCGGCGGGACCACGGCTATCAGGGCGATACCCGGAGCCTGGAAGACCTGAAGAAATTCGACGGTCAGGCCTTTTCCTCGAAACTGTATGCAGAGCTTCTCAAGCAGGCCGGGGTTGATCAGGTTTTGACGGTGCATAACCACAGCGCTTCGGTGGAGCGGCTCTTTACAGAGACCTTCTCCGGGGCCTTTCGCAACCTGATTCCCTCTACCCTCTACGGCAACTTCATCAAAGACTCAAACATCGTAGATCATGAAAACCTGGTCATCTGTGCCCCCGACGGAGGGGCCATGGATTTTGCCCGGAAGGTGTCCGATGCGGTTCCCGGAACGGAGGTGCCGGTTCTGCAGATGTGTAAACACCGCACCGGCGAAAGAGAGGTGGAAATTGCGGTGGCCCAGGGCAGCGAAGTCCCCCTGGAAGCCATCGAGGGTAAGGACGTGGTGGTGGTGGATGATATGGTCCGGACGGGCCGGACCATCGTAGAGTGCTGCCGGGTCCTCCGTACCGCCAATCCCCGGCGGGTGGTCTTTTTAGTGACCCATTTTTACTCTTCCCAGGAAGGCCGGTTCAATATGTCCGATTCCGCCATTGATGAAATCGTCACCTCTTCCACCATTCCGGGAATCCTCAACCGGGATGAGCAGGGAAGGCTGCGGAGGAAGCTGGTGGTTCTAAGGCTGGAGCGCTGGATCGCCCATTCCATCCGGCAGTCCCTGATTACCGATACCCCTGCGCTGGACAGACCCTTCTATGCGGTGGACATGTCTTCCAAAAACCCTCGATGGAAGGGGCTGGAGGGCCCCCGGTTCAGCGACTACTAGGCCTTAATCACTCCCTGACGCATCAAGTGATCTATCGTAACCAGCGCTGCCATGGCTTCCACCACCGGAACGATCCGGGGACAGAGGCAAGGATCGTGGCGGCCCCGGGTTTCAATTTTTTGTTCCTTACCGCGGATGTCCAGGGTATCCTGGGTCTTCTCGATGGACGAAGTGGGCTTCACGGCGGAACGGAAGATCACCGGTTCCCCTGTGGTGATGCCTCCCAGGGTGCCTCCGGCATGGTTGGTCTTAAAACCCCTTGAGTCCATGGCATCGTTATGCTCCGATCCCTTCATGTCCACACAGCCGAACCCCGCGCCGAACTCGATCCCCTTAATTCCCCCCAGGGAGAGAATCCCCTTGGCCAGATCCGCCTCGAATTTGTCGAATACCGGTTCTCCCAGGCCGGGAGGAAGGCCGTCGATCCGGCATTCCACGATGCCGACCACGCTGTCGCCCCGGGCGGCCAGATCCAGGACCCGTTTTTCCATTTCCGCCGCCGCCTCCCGGTCCGGTGCCCTCATGGGGTTGGATTCGATCACCGCCGTATCGATCTTTCCGCAGGAAACCCCCGCCGCCCTGAGGGTGTAGGCGGTGATGGTGATGCCCCGTTCCCCTAGAATCTTTTTGGCCACCGCCCCCGCAGCGACCCGGCCGGCGGTTTCCCGGCCTGAGGCGCGGCCGCTGCCCCGGTGGTCCCGGAGGCCGTATTTTTTCAGTTAGGTGAAAGCCGCATGGCCGGGGCGGAAAAGTTCCCGAGTTTCGGTGTCCGCTTCGGGCTGTCGGTCCTGGTTGTACAGGATCATCAGGAGGGGGGTCCCGGTGGTGCGGCCGTCGAAAATCCCCGACAGGATGTGAACCTGGTCGGTTTCTTTCCGGGGGGTGGTCACCGCCGACTGTCCCGGTTTCCGCCGGTCCAATTCTTTCTGAACGTCTTGCTCCGACAAGGCCAGCCCCGGAGGGGCTCCGTCGAGGATCACTCCCACCGCTCCGCCGTGGGATTCTCCGAAGGTGGATATTCTAAAAAGGGTGCCAAAACTGCTGCCCGCCATAACTTCTCCTTTAACCGGGGGTGATAATTTGGCCCCCTCCCTGGATTTTCCCGAAAAAACACCCCTTTGGCAAGGGTGCCGCCGATTAGAATGCCGTTACCGCATCTTTAAGCTTTTCCAAGGCTTCCACGGGGTTGGCCCCCGTCAGGGCGAGGGTGATATCCGCCCGGTCTGCACAGAGGCCGTGGCGTCTCAAGTAGAGGCTGTGCCAAGCCTGCCGGGGATCGGGGCCTTCCAGGAAGGGCGGAATCCCTC
>CAYYNJ010000156.1:0-4117 GCA_964472775.1 uncultured Spirochaetaceae bacterium | reverse complement strand
CCTCGCCCACCGCCGCCGCCGTCATCAAGGACCCCACCGCCACAGGCCCCACCGCCAGAACGCGCGACGTGCCGAAGACGGCATAGATCAGGATGGGCAGGATGGAGGCGTAAAGCCCCGCCTCCGGCGGCAATCCTTCCGTAGAGGACCTCTTCCTCTTCCATAAGATAGATCCGGATGAGGAGCCCCCGCCGTGCCTGTTCCTCCAGCAGCCCCATCACCGGAGGATTCTCCACCGCCCCTCCTCCCAGGGAAAGGATGAGGGGTTTTGCTTCCATCAGCGCCGCCGCCTCCGCCGCAGCGGCGGCTTCGTATTGTTGAAAAAAGCCGGGGCTCCTCCGGTACAGGTCCCGGCACGATTCGGGGGGGGGGATTATTTCCTGCTTGGCCTTGTTCAGGAGCCAGTCATCCAGGTCCCGGAAGGCCGTATTCCAGTGCCGTGCCGCCAGGATCCCCAGGGTGGTTTTCCCGCTATGCTTCAGCCCCAGGAGGATCAGCGATTTCTTCAGCCCCAATCAAGAGCTCCTCTTGACGCTGAAATGGGTCAGGGGCAGGGCAAAAACTGCGGTCCGGGCCAGGGCTTCCCGGGGAAAAACCGTATCCGCCGGGGCGCCGTATTTAGAAACAATCAGGGCCAGGGCCCGGGACTTCTCTTCCGGTGCCGTTATTTCCCGGGGAATCCCCCATCCGATGAGGCTTTGGTATCCCATGCCCCAATCGCAGATTTCCTCTGACTTTTTCAAGTCCAGGGCTAGATCCGTCTCAAAACAAACGGTTTTTTCTTCTTTTAAAAGGGGTATCTTTCGGCCCGCTTCGGCGCAGTGGAGATAGATGACCGGCCCTTCCGCCCGCCACTCCCACCCGAAATTCAGGGGGACCACATAGGGCTCCACCCCGTCCCAAAAAGCGATCCGGCCCACCGGGGCGGAGGCAAGAACCTCTTTCTGAAGGGCGGGATCGTTGATCTCCTGGTTCTTTCTTCTCATTTGATGTTTCATAAACTACCTCCTGGGGCCGTAGGCGGGATGTGAAAGAGTCTCACCCTTCGGCTTTGTTAAAAATACACGATTTTCAGCGGAACCTCAAATAGTAATCCCCGGTGAAACCGCCGTTTTGCCCTTTCCCTCATTATGTATTACTATGGGGGTATGAAAGCGAATATTGCCCTGATTCAGTTTGACGTTAACCTCCGGGATAGGGCGGGAAACCTTTCCCGCGCCCTGGAGCATTTGGATGCCCTTCCTTCCGATACGGACCTGGCGGTTCTGCCCGAAATGTTCACCACCGGTTTTGACTATGACTCCATCCGCCGGGAGGCCGAGCCCCTGGAGGGAGAAGTGGTGGAAGCCCTCTCCCAAATGGCCCGGAAGAAGGATATTTGGCTGGTGGGGGGGAGTATTCCCGAACGGGACGGCGATTGTATTTACAACACCGCGGTGCTCCTCGATTCGGACGGGGAAATCGAGGGGTTTTATCGGAAAGCCCACCTGTTCCCCCTGATGGGCGAGGATGCCAACCTCTGTCCCGGCGGGGATATGCCGGTTTTTCCCACCCCCTTCGGCACCCTGGGCCTCCAAATTTGTTACGACCTGCGGTTTCCCGAGATAACCCGGGCCCTGGCCCTCAAGGGCGCCACCCTCATCGTTTCGCCTTCCCAGTTTCCCTATCCCCGGCTGGATCACTGGAAAATTCTCACCCGGGCCCGGGCCCTGGAAAATCAAGTCTATTTCGCTTCGGTGAACCGGTGCGGCCGGGACGAGACGGGCCACTACTTCGGCCACACCGTCCTGGTGGACCCCTGGGGCAACCCGGTGGTCGAGGCAGGCGAAGAGGAGGCTACCCTGTTAGGAGAAGCCGATTTTGACTTGGTGGACCGGGTGAGGGCAAAGATCCCCTGCTTCAACAGCCGGCGGACCGATCTCTACGGATAATTCCTATTATTTAGATTAGACTTATTTGCAATCCCCCGGGTGATTCATTAGCCTTAAAGCTGTGCTGGTTCGGCAAAGGGGGATTGAATCATGAAACTTAATACAAAATTGTTGCTCATCAACGTGCTGGTTCCGCTGGTGGTGGTGGTGGCCATTATCGCCACCCTTCAAACCCAAAACCGCCGGGAAGCGGAAGTGCGCGTTCAAGAGGAATTGATCTTTCAGCTCAACTACGTGGGCGCCCTGGTGGAAGAACAGATTTCTGAAAAAACCCAGTTTATGCAGGATCAGGCTCGGCTTGTTTCCACGGTGGAGCTGTATTACTCCGCCGTCAACTCCTACCGGCAGGAAGACTGGGAAGCCATACCCGCCTACCAGAGGTGGCGCCTTGACTTTGCCAGCGGTGAAGCCCTGGAGGACGATGTGCTGCGAACCTATGTGGGCTACAAGGGCATAGGCCCCGCCCTGGGCCGAGAGTGGCTGCCCATCGCCGAGGGGTATCAATCCAACAGCCGGCCCTGGTACGCCGAAGCGGTGGCGGCCAACGATTTTATCATCACCAGCCCTTATCTCTACGCCGATCTGGACAACCAGCGCATGGGGGTGTCCCTGGGGACACCGGTTTACCGGGAAGGCGTGTTAGAAGGAAATTCCGGGGATATCATCGGTGTGGTGGGGGTGGACCTCAGCCTGGTGGATATTACCAAACTGGCCCGGCAGATGGAGGAAGAACTTCAGATTGTACTGGGGCTCTACGATCAAACCGGGGCGATTCTCTACGACGGCGATTTTGAGTCCCTCAAGGCCGCGGGCGTGCTGGAAGTTCCGGAGGATGAGATTATCACCTTTGTGGATTTTATCTCTTCCGCCGATTCCTCCACTACCCGCGAAGAGGTTCAGGGACTCTTCGACACCATGAAGGGCGGGATCGGTTCGTTTATCACCGCCTTTGACGGGGGAGACCTGGTGGTGGCCCATAAACCGCTGCTGGACGGTCAGTGGGTGTTGAATATCTCCCAGCCCTTCGCCGTCCGGGCGGCGGGAATGATCCGTCAGTCCCTCATCTCCAACCTTGTGCTGGGAGCGGTGCTTCTTCTGATTCAGCTCTTAACCACCCTCTTTATCAGGCTGACGGTGATCAAGAACATCGTCTATTCCGGTAAGGCCCTGACCCAGATATCCGAAGGGGATGCGGATCTCACCGCCTCGCTCCATGTCCGCACCAGGGATGAAATCGGCCAGTTGGGACGTAGTTTTAACGCCTTCATTGATAAACTGAGGGGCTGGGTTCTGCAGATCCGGCATGTGATAAACGATACCGAATCGGTTAGTGCCCAGGTGGCTTCCTCCACCGAGGAGACCACCGCATCGGTGGAAGAAACCAACGCCATCCTGAAATCCATCGGCAACGAAGTGTCCCTGCTGGATCAGAACATCTCCGAAACCGTTTCGGCGATCGAACAGATCGATTCCAATGTGAACTCCATGGATGAACAGGTGACCGACCAGGCCGCCATGGTGCAGGAGTCCACCGCTGCCATCACGCAGATGATCGCCTCCCTGGGCAATGTGGGAGCCATTACCAGAAACAAACAGAATGCCACCAGCGAACTGACCAAACGGGCGGATCAAGGGAAGCAGCAGATCGCCGATACGGCCCTGATTTTCCGCAAGGTGGTGGAGGCCATCGGCAGCATCCAGGAAATGGCGGACACCATCAATTCCATCGCTTCACAGACAAACCTGCTTTCCATGAATGCCGCCATCGAAGCGGCTCACGCAGGGGATGCGGGCCGGGGTTTTGCCGTGGTGGCCGAAGAGATTAGAAAGCTGGCGGAGACGGCGGGACAGAGTTCTACCAGCATTACTTCTTTGATTAAGAACATCACCACCACCGTAGATGAGGCGGATCAGAACGTTCAGATGACCACCCAGGTGTTTGATGAGATCAATAAAGAGATCATGGATACCGTGAACGCATTCACGGAGATTGAGCACGCCCTGGATGAACTGAATACCGGCGGCCAGCAGGTTTTGGAGGCTTCGGAACAGCTGAATACCCTGACCGCCAACATCCAGTCCGGCTCGGGGGAGATCAAAAACGGCACCACATCCATCCTTCACTCTTCGGCCCCATTATTTCACCGTCATCACACCATGCCGTTACTTCCAGATCATCAGGTAAA
>CAYYNJ010000155.1:0-6867 GCA_964472775.1 uncultured Spirochaetaceae bacterium | reverse complement strand
GGGAACCTGGGAGCGGGAGGAGGATCCAGGGTCCGTCGAAGAGCCGGGGGAACTGAAGAACATCTTCCGGGAGTTCTTCTCCACCTTCCGGAACCGCTCCTTCCGGTCCCACCTGGGGATGTACCTTTCGGCCTATGGCGCCATGGATATTTTCATGGCTTCCTTGATCTACTACCTCATCTATTACCGCCGGTATCAGGGAGGCGAGCAGCTTATCATGGGGGTAGTGCTCTGCGTGCAGATCATCGGGGTTTTCACCGCTTCCCGGGAATCTATGCGGTATGGTAACGCCCGGACCTACCGGATTCACCTGGTGATCTGGATGGCGGGGCTCACGGGTTTAGCCCTGCTGCCTCCGGGGGTGCCGGTCTGGACGGTCTTGGTCTTCGGCGCCGTTTTCGGCTTCGGCATGGCCGGGGGAGTCTTTGTTCCCTATAACAATCTGGCTTTCGTGATCGACGCCGACACGATATTAACGGGAAAACGGCGGGAGGGGATCTACTCCGGCATGGCCACGTTCACCCGGAAAATCGCCCAGGCGGCATCGCTGCAGCTGGTGGGGATCGGCCTCTCCTTGGCGGGATTTGTCAAGGGGGCGGAGGTGCAGAGCCCCGGCACCGTCATGGGCATCCGGATCCTCTTTATCTCCCTGCCCCTGGCCCTGATGATTTCAGGACTCCTCTTTTCCCGGTTCTTCCGGATCACCCCGGAAACCCACAAACAGATGATGATCGAGCTGGAAAGCCGCCGGGAAGGGCGGGACAGCAGCGGCGATGCCGAGGTGGTGCGGGTCTGCGAAATGGTCACCGGCCACCCCTACGGCGAGCTGGGAAGGAAATAGCCGAATTCCCCTTTACAAATAAGAGCTCCGATGGTATACCTATTCTAAATTACTTACACTAAGTAACAAAAGGAGCTTGCATGGACGGGGCAGAAAAGAATCGGCTCGAAGAGAAGGCCAAACAGATCCGCAAGGACACCATTGAGATGATAGGACGATTGGGGGTGGGGCACATCGGCGGTTCCATGTCCCTGGTAGAGATCCTGACTCTCCTTTACTACAAAGAAATGAAGGTGGATCCCCAAAATCCGAAAAAGGAAGACCGGGACAAGCTGGTTCTTTCGAAAGGGCATGCGGGCCCCGCCCTCTACGCCATCCTGGCGGATAAAAACTTTTTCCCCAAAGAATGGCTCCTCACCCTGAACGCCGGGGGCACCCGGCTGCCGAGCCACTGCGACATGAACCTGACCCCCGGCATCGACATGACCACCGGCTCCCTGGGTCAGGGGCTCTCCGCCGCCCTAGGCCTGGCCCTGGCCAACCGCATCGACAAGCGGGATCAGAAGATCTTTGCGATCATCGGCGACGGGGAGAGCAATGAAGGCCAGATATGGGAAGCCGCCATGGCCGCCTCCCACTATAAACTGAACAATCTCATCGCCTTCACCGACGCCAACAAGATGCAGATCGACGGCTACACCAGCGACGTCATGGATCTGCTTGATCTCAGGGCCAAATGGGAGTCCTTCGGATGGTTTGCCCAGGAGGTGGACGGCCACGATATCGGCGCCCTTTCGGAAGCTTTAGAACGGGCGAAGGGGGAGAAGGAAAGGCCCTCCATGATCGTGGCCCACACGATCAAAGGGAAGGGCTGCTCCTTCGCCGAAGGGGTCTTGAGCAATCACAACATGGTGTACGACTACGACCAGGCCAAAGAGGCCATGGCCGCCCTGGGCTGAAGGAGAAACAACGATGGGAATGAGAGAAACCTATACTCAGGAACTAATCCGTTTGGCAGAAAAAGATCCCCGAATCTGCGTCCTTGATGCGGACCTTCAGGTGGGCCACGCCACCAAGCCGTTTCAAAACAGATTCCCCGACCGGTATTTCAACGTGGGGGTGGCGGAGGCCAACATGGTGGGTATCGCCGCGGGCCTTTCGGCGGGGGGAAAGATTCCCTTCGCCGAAACCTTCGGATGTTTCGCCGCTCGCCGGGCCTTCGACCAGTTTTTTCTGTCGGGGAACTACGCCCGGCAGCATGTCAAGCTTCTGGGTTCCGACCCGGGGGTGACGGCGGAATATAACGGCGGCACCCACATGCCCCTGGAGGACCTGGCCATGATGCGGGTTATTCCCGGTCTGGTCATTGTTTCGCCGGCGGACCCTGCGGCACTGAAGGGGCTCATGGAGCAGATCGCCTATCATCCCGGCTGCGTCTACCTGCGGATGCCCCGGAAGGCGGAACAGACCGTTTACCCCGAAGGGACCGAATTCACCCTGGGCAAGGCCAAGGTGCTTCGGGAGGGGGGAGACGTGACCCTGGCGGCCACGGGCTTTGTCATGGTACCCCAGGCGCTGAAAACCGCCGAGCTGCTGGCGGCCCGGGGTATCGAAGCCTCGGTGCTGGATTTTCATACCATTAAGCCCCTGGACGATGAACTTTTGGCCCAATACGCCCGCCGAACCGGCCGGGTGGTGACCATGGAAAATCATCAGATCATCGGCGGCCTGGGGGGGGCGGTGGCGGAAAGCCTTGGCTCCCATGAACCCGCCCCTCTTCTGCGTCTGGGGGTGGAGGAGCGGTTCGGCCAGGTGGGAACCATGGATTTTCTCATGGACGATTACGGCCTCACCGCCGAGAGGATGGTGGAAAAAATCGTTCCGTTTCTGGAAAAAAGGAGATAAAGACAATGGCGGAAAAAATGAAAATAGCCATCGCTTCGGACCTGTCAGGGTTTCCTCTGAAGAAAGCGGTGGCCGAATATCTGAAAGAACGGGGTGATGTGGAAGTCATCGATTTCGGCATCGACTCGGAAGAAAATCCCCAGCCCTATGTGGTTCAGGCTCCCAAGGTGGCCGGAGCGGTGGCCCGGGGCGAGGCGGAAAAGGGTATCCTGGTCTGCGGTACCGGACAGGGCATGGCCATTGTGGCCAACAAGCATAAAGGGGTCTACGCCTGTGTGGCGGACTCGGTCTTCTCCGGAGAGCGCTCCAAAATCATCAACAACGCCAACGTCCTCACCATGGGAGGCTGGATTACCGCTCCCTTCCTGGGGGTTCAGATCGTCGAGGGCTGGCTTTCCATGGCCTTCGCCCAAAAGATGGAATTCAAGCGGGCATTTCTTTCCCAGGCCCTGGACCAGGTGAAGGCCATTGAAGACAACAACTTCAGGTAGCCCCCGGGCCTGGGGCGCCGTGATTCTGGGCACCGCATCGGCCCGGCCCGGTAACGCCGCCGCCGCGGCCCCCGAGGGTACACCGAAAGATCCGGCAGGGCCTGTTCCTCTGGGGCAGACCAAAAATCCACCAGGAGGCGGAGGTGAAACTTTACGAATATCAGGCCAAAAAGGTTTTTCAGGAGGCGGGTATCCCGGTCCCCCGGGAGATCACCGTCACCGAAATTTCGGAGGCAGCGGCGGCGGCCCGGGAAATCGGGTTTCCCGTGATCATGAAGGCCCAGGTTCTCCAGGGAGGCCGCGGCAAGGCGGGTTTGGTTCAGGCCGCCCACGATGAAGCTGAGGTGGGGGGAATCTTCGGTAAATTTTCCGCCCGGGGCGTGGAGACCGTGACGGTCTGCGAGTTTGTCGACTTCGTCAAGGAGCTCTACCTTTCCCTGACGGTGGAGCCCGTGACGGGCAAGGTCCTGATCATGGGATCCTCCCGGGGCGGGGTGGATATCGAGGCCCTGGCGGCGACGGAACCGGAAGCCATCTTCCGGGAGACCCTGGATGTGCGGCAGGGAATGCCCGCTTTTCTGGCCCGGGATCTGGCCTACCGGCTCTACGAGCCGGCGGCGCCGGAGCTGGCCAAAATCATTACCCGGCTCTACGGGGTGTTCCGGGCCAAGGATGCGGAACTGGCGGAGATCAATCCCCTGTTCATCACCTCCCGGGGCACCGTGGTGGCCGGGGACGCCAAACTTTCCATCGACGACAACGCTTCGTTCCGGCAGGAAACCTACATCCCCGGCCGGGACTACTACGGCAGCGATGCCGAGTTCCAGGCCGCCCAGGAAGGGATACCGTACCTGCAGTTCGACGGGGACATCAGCCTCATGTGCGCCGGGGCGGGCCTCACCACCGCCGTTTACGACCTGATCAACTACGGCGGCGGCACCGTGGCCAACTACCTCGAGTTCGGCGGCCCCAACTACCGGAAGGCCCGGCGGGCCATGGAACTCTGCCTGCAGAACGACAGCAAGGTGATCCTCATCGTCACCTTCGGCACCATCGCCCGGGCGGACGTGATGGCCCAGGGGGTGGCGGAGGCCATGGAAGCACTCAAGCCGGACCGGCCCGTGGTGGTCTGCATCCGGGGAACCAACGAAGAAGAGGCGGAGAAAATCCTGCGGTCCGCGGGACTTGATCCGCTTTACGATACCGAAGAAGCGGTGGCCCGGGCCATCGAACTCGTCCGGGGAGGGGAAAAATGAGCGTATTTTTGGACCGGCACACCCGGGTTCTGATACAGGGCATCACCGGAAGCGAAGGCAGCTTCTGGACCCGTCACATGATAGACCTGGGCACCCGGGTGGTCTGCGGCGTCACCCCCGGCAAGGAAGGACAGCAGGTGGAAGGCATCCCGGTTTACCATTCGGTGCGCCGGGCCCTGGCCGAGCATCCCGCCGACGCCGCCATGATCTTCGTCCCCCCCCGGTTTACCATGGACGCGGTGCTGGAAGCCCTGGCCGGCGGAATCAAAAAGATCGTCACCGTAGCGGAAGGCATCCCCCTCCACGAGGCCCTGATCATCCGCAGCGCCGCCCGGGAAGCGGGGGCCCTGGTGATCGGGGGCAATACCTCCGGGGTAATCAGCCCCGGCCAGGCCATGATGGGCTTTTTCCCCTACTGGATCGAACGGGTCTACAAACCCGGCCGCATCGGCGTCATGACGCGCAGCGGCTCCCTGACCAACGAGGTGACCGCCATGGTGGTTAGGGAAGGTTTCGGCGTCTCCTCCCTGATAGGCGTGGGGGGAGACCCCGTACCGGGTACCCGTTTTGCCGAAATGCTTCCGTATTTTCAGGAAGACCCCGACACCGATGCGGTGGTCATCATCGGTGAACTGGGGGGAACCATGGAAGAGGAAGTGGCCCGGGAGATCGCCGAAGGCCGTTTCACCAAGCCCCTGGTAGCCTTCATCGGCGGCCGCACCGCCCCGGAGGGAAAAAGGATGGGCCACGCCGGGGCCATCGCCACCGGAACCAGCGGCACCGCCGCAGGCAAGGCTGCGGCCCTGGAAGCCGCCGGTGCCCTCACCGCCGACCGGCCCAGCCGGGTCGGACCCCTGCTTAAATCTCTGCTCCAAGGAGTTGCCCGGTGAAACCGAAATCCCCCACCCTGAAAAACAGCCTCATCCTGCTCCTGGCCTTTGCGGCGGCCCTGACGGGCTTTCTCATCCGCATCCCCGAAGAAGCCACCCTGGTGGACGGGGCCATGCTGGGATTTACCGCCCAGGGCGCCCTGGGGGTGCTCCTCTTCGCCCTGATCCTCTGGATCACCGAAGCGGTGCCCTTTCACATCACCGGGCTCCTGGCCCTGGTGCTACTGGCCTTCTTCCGGGTGGACAAGTTCACCGCCGTGGTGGCGGTGGGTTTCGGTAACCACATCGTGGTTTTCTTCATCGGGGTGCTGATTCTGTCGGCCTACATCACCCACAGCGGCCTGGGACGCCGAATCAGCGTCTTCCTCCTCTCCCGCACCGGCAACAGCACCGCCCTGATCATTCTGGGCTTTCTGGTGGCAGGAACCGTTCTTTCCATGTGGCTCACCAACATGGCCGTGGCGGCCATGCTGATGCCCCTGGGCCGGGCGGTCCTGGAAGAGGAGGGGGTGGTCCCCTTGAAATCCCGATTCGGCAAGGCCCTGATGATCTCCATCTGCTGGGGCTCCATCATCGGCGGCATCGCCACCCCCTCCGGGGCGGGGCCCAATCCCCTGGCCATCGGATTCCTCAAGGAAATGGCGGGGGTGGAGGTGAACTTCATCGACTGGATGATGTTCGGCGTCCCCTCGGCGCTGCTCCTGCTGCTGCCGGTCTGGGGCGCCCTGCTGCTCTTCTTTCCCCCGGAGATGAAACACCTGAAAAAGACGAAGGAAGAACTGGCCCGGGAGTTTACCGAGCTGCCCCCCATGCAGCGGGAAGAGAAGGTGACCCTGGTGATCTTCCTTGCCACCGTGATCCTCTGGGTGACATCCCCCTTCCTGGAGACCTTGACGGGGCTCTCCCTGCCCATCTCCCTGCCGGTGATCCTCACCGGATGTTTCTTCTTCTTTCCCGGGGTCTCCGAAACCCCCTGGAAGAAGGTGGAATCGGAAATTAACTGGAGCGGCATCCTCCTGGTCCTCACGGGCATCTCCCTGGGGATGATGCTTTACCAGACCGGCGCCGCCAACTGGCTGTCGGTGCTGCTTTTAGGGGGAATCGGGGCCTTCCATCCCGCCCTGCAGGTGTTCTTCGTGGTACTCCTGGTGAGCTTTTTAAAGATCGCCTTCTCCAGCAACACCGTCACCGCCACCATCATCATCCCCATCATGATCGCCCTGGCCCAGAACGTGGGTATCCCGCCCCTGACCATCGCCATGCCCGCGGCGCTCACCGCCTCCATGGCCTTCATTCTGGTCACCTCCAGCCCCACCAACGTGATTCCCTACTCGGCGGGGTACTTCTCCATCCGGGACATGGCCGTGGCGGGGGTGTTCATCACCGTCATCGCCTCGGTTATTGTTTCACTGGTTATTTTTGGAGTGGGCAGGCTGACCGGTCTCTATTAGGGGCCGGTCCGCCCGAGAATCCTGATCATCTCCACCTGATATTTTTTCATCAGGCCCATGTCACGGTGAATGGCCGTCAGGTCTTCCCCACGG
>CAYYNJ010000154.1:0-6902 GCA_964472775.1 uncultured Spirochaetaceae bacterium | reverse complement strand
GATCCCAAGGATGAGAAGACCCTTGAGTTTTTCAAGATCGTTCAAAATAAGCTTCTCTGGGCTATTAGCCGTCAAACCGCAGCAGAGCTTATCTATCGCAGGGTAGATGCCAATCTGCCTCTGATGGGCATGCAATCTTACGACAAAAAGTATACGGATACGATCAAAAAAGCCGATATCAGTATAGCCAAGAATTACCTTAACGAAGAAGAAATAAAACTTCTGGGATTATTGGTCGAGCAATATCTTGCCTTTGCCGAAACCATGGCTCAGCAGCATACTCCCATGTATATGAAAGACTGGATAGAACGATTGGATAGTATTGTACAGTTGAACGGACGGGAGCTGCTTACTCACGCGGGCAGTATCAGTCATCAAAAAGCTCTGGAGAAATCTTCAGAGGAATACAAAAAGTATCGAGAAACAAGAATGCAGCTGGAGAAAGAAATGAGCCTTAAAGAACTTGAGAATGATATAAACCAGTTAAAAGGGAAAAAGCAGCAATGACAGACTCAAGCATCATATCGAAAATCTGGAACCTCGCGAATGTCCTTAGGGACGATGGTGTGATACGTTAATTACTGCAATTTGAAAACACTATTCAGTACGGGAGGCCGATTACGAGCCGGCTTCTGTGTTGCTGGAACGGATAAAGAAAGAGTAGGCCGGATAAGCAGTTGCCTATCCAGCGGGTTTTACGACGGGTTTGACCGTTTATGCGGTTCCACTGGAACCGTTTTTGGACCTGGTTTTTTTCCCGGTCCTGGATAAGCCGGTGAAGAAGGTGGTGACCTCTTGTACGGCTTAACCGGCACAGTTTTATTTGCCATGTTAACATCCCTGGTATTTGCTGCGTATTATTACACATTAAGCGACGCAAAATGTCTGCATTGACAGAAAGATTTATGGCTGTTACAGTACAGGTGCTACAGAGTACTGTAAAAGCTCCAATCTCGTAGAAATACGGGTGGGGCTTTTTTTATGCCCACCACCATATTATATCATGGAAATCCGAATAAGTAAAGACTATTTTACCAAATAGGTAAATATCTGATTGACATTTCAGCCCAATCACCCGATACTATAGGTACAATGAAATGCCTGTTTCTGAACAAAGACCTGGCAACGTTATACTCGACCGGCAAAAGCAAAAAACTCAAATTGGAACGGGAGATCGTTGAGAAATTTTGCCGTGTCGTCAAGTTTATAGAAGCGGCAAAAGATATATATGACTTCATGGCATGGACAGCCCTCAAGTTTGAAAAACTGCAAGGTTCCAGCAATCGGTATTCATTTCGCCTGAACAAGAAATTCCGACTGGAAGTTGAAATTGAATGGGAGAATGTTGAAAAGACCGTTGGAATAGTCGGTATTGATGAAATCAGTAACCACTATGGGTAACAACGGACTATTTGACATAAGGAGCAAAAACATGATTGATTCCAGAGATATAAAGCCCTTTATCAATTCGGGCCCTGGACAATATATTAAAGATTTTCTTGAAGACAGGGGCTGGAGTCAGGAGGAACTGGCAGAGCTTATAGATATGTCACCCAAACAACTCAGCCAGATAATCAATGACAAGGTTAGAATCACTATTGAAACCGCCCGCTTGCTGGCAAAGGCATTTGAAACAAGCGCCGAATTGTGGATCAATCTGGATACACAGTATCGGCTGTCCATTGATTCAGATTCAAAAAAGGAACATGCGACAGAAAGAAAACTCAGAATTATAAAAAGAATGCCGGCTTCGGAAATTCTAAAGAAGGGATGGTTCCCGGGAGAAAAAACCGCAGAAGGCTATGAAAATCTGTATCGGTCCATCTGGTCCACTGACCCCGATGACACTTCGGTGTACGAAAAGTCCAGGCATACCTATTGCGCGCGGCAAAAAAAAGATACAAGCGAATACACAAATAATTATACCCTTACCTGGAAAAAAGTGGCCGAGATAAAATCAAAAAGTATCGAAGTTTCCAAGTATGATAAAAAGAAGCTTGAAGATATCGCATGCAGGTTTTCGCGATACACCGCCATGAAAGATGGAGTAGCAAGTTTAATTTCCGATCTTAATGAGGCAGGAATAAAATTCCTTGTGCTTTCTCATGTTTCAAAGACATATCTGGATGGAGCCTGCTTCTTCCAGAAAGACAATCCGGTTATTGTGTTTACCGGCCGTTATGACCGTGTGGATAATTTCTGGTTTACCCTGGCTCATGAAATCGCCCATGTGCTGCTGCACCTGAACAAAAAGAAATGCGATGCCTTTCTCGATGATACGGTTGACCGAGTGGATGGAGATGAAAGGGAAAAGGAAGCTGATGCCAAAGCCGAAGAAATGCTGCGGGTTGGTGAAATCCTGCAGAAAGCACAACCATACCTGAATTATTTCTCAGAAGTAAAGCTCAAAGAAATTGCCGATGAATTGCAGATAGAAGAATCGGTTATACTTGGAGTACTACAGTATAAGGGTCATGTTGATTACAGAAAACTGAACAAGTACAAGAAAAAAGTATTGCCCCTTATTCCGAAAGAACTGGTTATGGGGTGATAGATGGCTAGTAAAATTGAAATTTACAAAACAGCGACAGGGACAGAAATCAGGGTAAAACTGGAAGAGGATACTATCTGGCTCAGCCAATTGCAGATGGCAGAGTTATTTGATAAGGATATACGGACAATAAATGAGCATATTCAAAATATCTATAAAACCGAAGAATTGACTCCTGATCCAACTATCCGGAAATTCCGGACAGTTCGCCAAGAAGGAGCCAGACAGGTAAATCGTACTATAGACTACTACAATCTGGACATGATCATATCGGTTGGATACCGGGTCAATTCAAAGCGCGGCGTTCAGTTCCGCCAATGGGCCACCCAGCGCCTGAAAGACTACCTGGTTCAGGGTTATGCCATAAACGAAAAGCGGCTGCAGCAAAAACAGCAGGAAGTGGAATACCTGAAAACCGGCATCCGTATTGTCAGCCGTGCTATTGAAGCAGCTGCCAATGATAAAGACCGGGAAGTCTTCCAGATCTTTTCCCCTGGACTGGCCCTGCTCGACGACTACGACCACGAAGAACTGGACATGCAAGGGGAAACCCGGCAAAAGGCTGTCTATCCTTCCTATGAAAACTATATGAACCTGATAAAAAACATGTATTCCGATTTCAAATCCGATGTGTTTGCCCGACCCAAAGATGAGAGCTTTAAAAGCTCCATTGGCCAGATTCAACAAAGATTTGACGGAAAAGAACTCTACCCGACAATAGAAGAGAAGGCGGCCAACCTGCTGTATTTTATTACCAAGAACCACTCCTTTGTGGATGGAAACAAACGCATAGCCGCGGCCTGTTTCCTCCTTTTTTTGGATCAGAATAACGCACTTACAAAGATGGACGGCTCCCTCCGTATCGATAACAACACTCTGGCGGCATTAACGTTGTTTATTGCCACCAGCAAACCGGATGAAGCGGACATAGTAAAACGGTTAATAATCAGCATCCTCAACAGGAACACACAATGACAGACTCAACCATCATTTCGAAAATCTGGAACCTCGCCAATGTCCTTCGGGACGATGGCGTGGGGTACGGCGATTACCTGGAACAGATTACCTATCTCCTCTTTCTCAAGATGGCAGATGAACTGAACAAGCCGCCTTACAACAAAGGCTTGCACTTCCCGCGACTGAAAGATGTGGAGAATAAAGAGATTAAAGACGGCGATTACTGCAATTGGGAAACCCTGGTCAGTAAGCGCGGAGCCGAACTGGAAGCTTTCTACGTGCAAATGCTGCGCAGCCTCAGTACCGAAAAAGGCATGCTGGGACAGATCTTTACCAAAAGTCAGAACAAGATTCAGGACCCGGCCAAGCTCCTGCGGGTGATCAACATGATTGATCAGGAACAGTGGTCCATGATGGGGGCCGATATCAAAGGCCGCATCTATGAAGGACTGCTGGAAAAAAATGCCGAAGACACCAAATCCGGAGCCGGACAGTACTTTACCCCCCGTGCCCTGATTAAAACCATGGTGGCCTGTGTCCAGCCCAAACCGATGAAAACCATCGCCGATCCGGCCTGTGGCACGGGCGGTTTCTTTCTGGCTGCATACGACTGGATTGTGGCCAACAACCAGTTGGACAAGGAAGAAAAGGAATTCCTCAAAAATAATACCTTCCATGGAAACGAGATTGTGGCCAATACCCGCCGTTTATGCCTGATGAATATGTATCTGCACAACATAGGCGAGATTGACGGGGAAAGTTTTATCTCCTCCAATGATGCCCTGGTCTCCGACGATGGAAACCGCTACGATTATGTGCTGGCCAATCCCCCCTTTGGAAAGAAAAGCAGCATGACCATTACCAACGCACAGGGGGAAGCGGAGAAAGAGGATTTGAGCTACAACCGTCAGGACTTCTGGGAAACTACCTCCAACAAGCAGCTCAACTTTTTGCAGCATATCAGAACCATGCTGAAAGTTACCGGGGAAGCCGCCGTGGTTTTACCGGATAATGTACTGTTCGAAGGCGGAGCCGGCGAAGAGGTGCGAAAGCAGCTCATGAAGACCACGGATCTTCATACCATTCTGCGCTTGCCCACCGGCTTGTTCTATGCCAACGGCGTAAAAGCCAACGTGCTGTTTTTTGATAATAAAGCTGCCAGTAAAGAAGCCCAGACCAAAGAGGTGTGGATCTACGATTACCGTACCAATATTCACCATACCCTGAAGAAAAAACAGATGACCGCAGAAGACCTGGCCGAATTCGTGCAACTGTATAATCCCGGTAATCGCCATAAACGCAAGGAAACATGGAGCGAAGCGAATCCCGAAGGCCGCTGGAGAAAATTCAGCTATGAAGAAATACTATCACGGGATAAAACCAACCTCGATATCTTCTGGCTGAAAGATCAGAGCCTGACCGACCTGGATAACCTGCCTGATCCGGATATTCTGGCCAATGAGATCATTGAGAATCTCGAGTCGGGGCTGAACAGTTTCAGGGAGATTATGGATACGATCAACGGGAACGGCGCGGAATAAGGAAGGACTGGCTATGTACGCCCGGTGCTCCTGGCGTTGGTGCAGGATGAGCTGCGGCAGCAGGGGATTTTGGATGAAAGCATCCTCGCCCTGAACTTTGAATCCGCCACCGACATCCGCGATTTTTTGCTGGACGACCCTGCCTAACAAAATCACCGAATCCCTAACCTGTCTGCCTCTCTCCCTTCAGCCACCGCCGGGATCATTCAGAGGATGACGTCCCCCAGGGTCTCAAGGAAATCCGCAAAGAGCTTAAGAAACTCCCACACCCTCCTCCCCGCTGGCGGTGAGCCTGCCGGCGGTGGTTTACGCCGGATCCTGATCCGGGGCCGTCACCACCCGGTTGCGTCCTTCGTCCTTGGCCTGATAGAGGGCCTGATCGGCCCGATGGAGCAGGGCTCCCGCCTCTTCACCGTCCCGCATTTCCGCCACGCCGATACTTAAGGTTACGGGGATGCCCTGCGCTTCCGCCCGGTTTTCCCGCTGTTCCTCAAGCCCCGCCCGGAGCCGTTCGGCCAAAATCAGGGCCTGGGAGCCATCCGCCTCTAAAAGAAGGATAAACTCGTCTCCCCCCCAGCGGGATAGGATGTCGTCGGGGCGCTTGATCTGCCCGAAGAGTTCGGTGATGAAGACAAGGAACCGGTCCCCCGCGGGGTGGCCGTGGGTGTCGTTCACCGCCTTAAAATGATCCAGGTCGATGAGCATCACCGACACGGGGATGCCGTACCGTTCCCGCCGGTACACCGCCCGGTCGAGCTGCCCCTGGAAGGCCCGGCGGTTCATGGCTCCCGTCAGGGGATCGGTGAGGGCCATCTCTTCCAGGTGCTGGTTGTACTGGTTGATTACGATCATCACCAGGAGGATGATGAGCAGTGAAGCGGCGATACCTATCAGCAGAGACCGGAGAAGAATTTTGGGCCCCCCGCCCAGCTGTCCTGAATCTATCATTTCTACTATTAAAATCCATTCGATCTCGGGGATGAACCGGCTGGTAAGAAGCAGCTCACCGCTTCCCGTGCGCAGCTGGATGTCCACCGGGTCATCATGGGTGGCCAGAACTTCATCGGCAGCCTTGGATAGGCCGGGAAGGTCGTGGATGCTTACCTTTTCCACCAGGGATATGTCGGAATGGGCCTGGATTTTCCCCTCCCTGTCGGTGAGGAAGATGGTCCTGTCGTACTTTTCCTGCTGCTGTTCCAGGAATTTTGAGAAGCTTTGCATCTCGATGCCCACCCCGGTGACCCCGAGAAAACGGCCTTCCTGGTCCACCAGGCGGTAGTTGATGAAGATGGTGAGGGTGTTGGCCCTGACTTCGTCATTATCCACGTCCAGGTCGTAGTCTTTTCCGGAGGCGACAAAATCGTAGTACCACACGTCATGGGGGTCGTCAGGGGATATGGTCTTGTTGATTCCGGAAAAGTGATAGTAGGTTTTGGTGGCTTCGGAGACGAAAAATGTGGAAAAGTAGCCGTACTGCCGCTGGATTCTCTCCAGGTAGGAAAGGATGGCTTCCAGGTCAGTCTCGCCCTCCCGGGCCCATTTGATAAGGAAGTGGTCGTTGGCCATGGCGGAAGAAATATTCAGGGCCGGCAGGATGTCGCTCTGAATCTCGGAATAGATGTTGTCCCGCAGCAGGGGCAGGGACGCTTCGGTTATCTCCCTTTTCATTGCTTCCTTGGCGGACTGGTAATTCAGGACACTCAACGAAACAAAGGAGGTTAGGAGGATGACCGTCAGGCCGATGATAAACCGGGATCTTTTCCTTTTCAACATAAGCCGCATTATAGAAGATTTTCCGATTACAAAACACGTCCCCAGGACTGTTTTTTTGACATTTTCGAGGTATTATCAGC
>CAYYNJ010000153.1:0-6965 GCA_964472775.1 uncultured Spirochaetaceae bacterium | reverse complement strand
CGGCCACCCCATCCCCCGGGAAAACATCCAGGGTCGGGTCAGGGCGATACTGTTTCCCTTCACCAGGCTTCGGCTCTTCTAACGCCTCCGGCGGGGAAGGGCCGGTTCAGACCCAGCCGAGCTGAATCCGCAGTTTCAACAGGATGATGTCTTTGCGGATCTCTTCGGTGAGGGGTTTTATCAGGATTTTTTCCAGCAGGTCCAGGGCGTCATCCTGGCGGCCCCGGTTGAGCTGGGCCAGAGAGAGGGCGATGACGTTCCGGGGGTTCAGGGGGTCCAGGGCGTGGGCGGTGGTGAGCAGGTCGAAGGCCCGGGAGACGTTGCTGTTGGCTTCTTCCACCACCCCCAGGTTACGGAGAATGGATGGATTGGTGGGATCCATGGTGAGGGCCCTTTCCAGGAAACGGCGTCCCTCCTCCAGGTCGCCCAGCCGGTACCAGGAACAACCCAGGGCCTCCCACGCCTCGGGGTTGTCGGTGCGCTTTTCGGTATAGAACTCCAGGGCCCGAATCGCCTTGGTCAGCTCCCCTGTTTCCGAGTAGGCCACGCCGATGTAGAGAACCGCATCCATGTTGTCCGGTTCTTCCTCCAGAATCTCGGTGAGAATCCTTTTTGCCTCTTCCAGGTCTCCGCTGCTGAAGTAGGGACCCACCCGTTCCAAAACGTTGGTCATACCGGGCCTCCTATTAATAGTTTAATCAACCCCGAAGTGAGAGTCCAGAAAAACAAATAGTGTAAAAAATATCGATAAAATATTGTCCAAAAATCGGAAAAGTGATAGGTTTGTCATAGAACAAGAGCGTTATATAGAGGGTTGGGGGCCTACCAAAGCGGGCCCCCTTCACTCTGCTGTTCCGGTCTTCCCCATAAAGACCGGCATGTTCTACCGCTTTGGCTCTGTTGCGGGCCCACGGCCCGTTAAAACCTCCTTGTGGATCTTTTTCGTTGGAAAAGATTCCATCGGGATCCTCCTCTTTCAGGGCCCCCCGCCGCGTTGCTCCGGGGGGCCCGCCTTATTTCCTGCCCCACCCCAAGCCCAAGAAAGGAAAAGATCCCCGCCGCCGGAGGGCGGGCCGGCAGAGAATTGTGAGAACCCGGGGATAAAAAAAGCCGGGGACCCATGCCCCCGGCGCAACGAAACAGATTGATTCAGCTACATGCCGAATCCGAGGCTTAAAGAAGCCCCGAAGATGCCGGTGTCAATGCCGGTACTCACGTCGGGAACCATGTATTCCATGTTCATCCGCAGAGCGGTGGCTATTCCCTGGACATCGTTGGAAAGCAGTTTGTAGGAAACCTGGATCCCCGAAGAGGCACCGGTGGCGCTGCCGAAGAGCAGGTTCAAGTCCAGCTGGTCCATGGCTTTGTATTTAAGCACCAAATAGGCGCCGTTGTTAAAGGCATCGGCACTCTGCTGGAACATGAATCCGGCGTCAACCGATTCGGAAAGGTTAAAGTTGATGCCGAAACGCTGGGCCATGGCGATATCGTTACCGGCAAAATCATAACCCATGACCATACTGTTCTCGAGTTCAAGAATGGTGTAGTCCTGTGCGGCCAGGGGGAGGGCTATGAAAGCCCCCAGCAGAAGGACCGCTAGTAAAATGGCTGTTCTTTTCATCATAACTCCTTTTTTTAGTAGCCAATGCTGCCGACAAGACCGGCGGTAATGGCTCCTTCGGCTATTCCATTGGTTTGTTCAAACAGATAGCCGGCTTTCAGTTTCAAAACGGAACTGATAACATCTTCGGTAGAGCTTTTTAAAATGGTGTATCCCACATCGAGACCGCCTGCGGCGTTTCCTGCTCCGGCGGTACCGACCATCAGGTCAACACTGATACTGGGAGAAAGAAAATAGCCCAGGTCGATAAAAACCGCCGACGGGGCAATCACGTTGGTGATGGAGCGGAAACCCACCTGCATGGCATCTGTCACAGTAAAGAAGAGACCGAAGTCGCGGCCCACCACGGTGTCGTCCACCGCCAGGTTGTAACCGCCGAGAAAACCGATTTGGACACCAAACAGCTGGTTATCGGTGTTGCCCTGTTCCTGGGCCATGGCAAGAGCGGGTACCAGCAAGGCCAGTACAATCATCAGTAATACGGTTTTTTTCATGAAATCCTCCGTAATTTAATTTTTGGGACTATGCCCGTGTATAAGATAGACCCTTTGACCGGTTGAATTCAACGAATCGATAGTTTTAATTCGATAAACAGTTTGTTTAAAGACCCGGAGGAACGGAGGGCGGAATAGGAGGTGTGTCAAAAAGACACTATAAGAGGCAGGATTACTCGGGGTGAATCAAAATGACCCATAATGTGCCCGGGCTCTTTGGGGTGGTGCTTTTTCGCTGTTCTTGTAATTCTTTGTATTGTAATGAAATGGAGTGTTAATGAAAAATTGGCATGCCTCTTGCTATACTATAAGTGAGAAACAAATAACACGGAGGTGTGATATGAGATACGTGGTAACGAGAAAGTCCCCCGGAGCGGTGAGAAATCAGGATATTTTCAGCCAGATGGACAGGATGCTTGGTTCCTTATATAAAGACGAGCCGGACTGGGAGTACCGATCTCCCCAAATCGATGTGAGGGAGGAAGAGGACCGCTACTTGATGGAGGCGGATCTTCCCGGCTATTCGGAAAAAGAGGTGAACCTCAGGGTGGAAGAGAACCTCCTGGTCCTGGAGGCCAAGAAAGAAGAGAAGAAGGATGAAAAGGCCAAGGGCTACATTCTTCGCGAGCGCTCGTCCGTGGGATTCAAGCGGAGCTTTGTTCTTCCCAAGGATGTCGATGCGTCTCAGATTTCTGCGGTCATGAAGAACGGGATGCTTACCCTGGAACTCAAGAAGGCCGAGGCGGCCAAGCCGAAGACCATCGAAGTAAAGGTCAAATAAAGGGCCCCCTCCGTCCCTAAAAACGGATTTACCATAGATAAGGCCGGCGGCCTAGAGCTGCCGGCCTTTTTTTGCCCCGGGACATCTTTTTGACGATCTTTGTTCTGTCTTCTCCGGGGCTTTCATATAGCGGGGCAGGGTGCCGCCCCCTTCTGGCGCATTGACGAACCCGCCGGGAGGGCCTATGATGAAGGGGCCGATGCAAGGGAAGGGAGGTGAGAATCCTCCGCGGACCCGCCGCTGTATTCGGGAAGGAGCCCCGGACGGAGTGAGTTTTTCTCTCGCCGTTCCTCCGGGAGTCACTGGCTTTTGGCCGGGAAGGCTCGGGCGCTCTGATTGACCCGTTAGTCAGAAGACCTCGCAGGGCCCCGCCGTGGCGGGAACCATCACACGATTTGTATACGAGGCTTATACAAATGAAACGATTCTCCCTTTCTATTCTTTTTTTCCTGTTTTTTTCTCTTCTTCTTTTCGCCGGCGGCCGGGCCGAGGCGGATCTTCCCACGGCGCCGGGGGCGGATTTTCCCGTCATCCTGGAGGATTCCCGGGGCGAGGCGGTAAGCCTGGGGGCGGCACCCCGGAGGATTATCAGCTTGGGGCCCAACATGACCGAGATCATCTACGCCCTGGGCCGGGGCGACGCCCTGGCGGGCCGGACCGACTGGTGCGATTATCCCGCCGCGGCGGCGCAGGTTCCTTCGGTGGGTTCTCTTCAGGAACCCAGCGTGGAGGCGATCCTGGCCCTCCAGCCCGACCTGGTTATCGCTTCCACCCATGCCCCCCTGGAGCTGATGAAGCTGCTGGAAGAGGCGGGGGTGGCTACCGCGGGGTTCATCGGCCATGAAACCTACCAGGGGGTCTACGACGTGATCCTCAAGACCGGCCGGGTTCTGGGAGCCCGGGAGGAGGCTGAAACCCTGGTGGCTGACATGAAAAAGCGGGCCGCCGGAGTATCCGAAGCGGCGGCCCGGATGACCTCCCGGCCCCGGGTCTACTTTGTGGTGGGCTTTGCCGAAGGGGGGGACTGGACCGCCACGGGGGACACCTTCATTCATCAGATGATCACCCTGGCGGGGGGTGAGAACATCGCCGCCCAGGCATCGGGCTGGTCCTACTCTTTGGAACGGCTGATCCAGGAAGATCCGGATCTGATTCTGATGAATCGGGGAATGAAAGAAGCTTTCATTAAGGCCCCGCTTTATCGGGAATTGCGGGCGGTGAAAGAAGACCGGGTTTATGAGGTGGATGAAAACATCATTGTCAGGCAGGGGCCCCGGCTGATCGACGGCTTGGAGCTGCTGCACCGCCTCTTTACCCTCTAGCGCCCGTGGAACGCCGGTATGTCTTTTTAGCGGGGGTTCTTGTCCTTCTGCTTTTGCTGATTATTCCCCTCTCCGCCGCCCTGGGGGCGGCCTCCCTCTCTCCCGCCGAGGTGGTGGCCACCATCCTTTCTCCTCTTTTCCCCCGGACCTTCGAGGCCGATCCGGTTTCGTCTTTGATATTGTTCAGGATCCGGCTGCCCCGGATTTTTCTGGCGGGGATCGCCGGGGCGGGGCTGGCCCTGGGAGGCGCGGCGTTTCAGGGGGTGTTCCGCAATCCCCTGGCCGAGCCGTACCTGCTGGGCATCTCCTCCGGCGCCGCCCTGGGGGCCACCCTGGCCATCGTTTTGGGGCCGGCGGTTCTGCCCGGGGCGGCGTGGGCCTTGGGGGTGGGACTCCCCGGGGTCTTCGCCTTTGCCGGGGCGCTTTTAACGGTGGCCTTGATCTACCTTTTGGCGGGGCATCATCGGTTTGAGGGGCTTCTGCTGGGGGGGATCGCCCTGGGCTACGTCTTTCAGGCCGCCATCAGCCTGATGATGATGCTCAACCGGGAGAGCCTGGACCGTATCGTTTTCTGGATGATGGGGAGTTTCACCGCCGCCACCTGGGCCAAGACGGCGGCGGCGGGGCTCCTGACCCTTGTCCCCGGGGCCTATCTTTTCCGGCATGGAAAAACCCTGAACATCCTCTCCCTGGGCCGCCGGGAGGCCCACTCCCTGGGGGTGAATCCTCACCGGTCCGGGGGGCTCATTCTTTTGGCGGCCTGCCTCATCACCGCGGCGGTGGTTTCGGTGGCGGGGATCATCGGATTCGTGGGCCTCATGGTGCCCCACATCCTCCGGCTCATCACCGGTCCGGACCACCGGCGGCTTCTGCCGGTTTCCGCCCTGGGGGGGGCCATTCTTTTGATAGGAGCGGATATGCTGGCCCGGACCCTGCTCATCCCCCGGGAAATTCCCGTGGGGGTGATCACCGCCGTCCTGGGGGGGCCTTTTTTCCTCTACCTTTTGGCGAGGCAGAGCCGGGGAGGGGAGGGATGATCCTTTCGGCCACAGGGGTAACCTACCGTTATCGATCCGGCTTCAACCTGGGACCGGTGTCGGCGGAATTTCCCGCCGGAGAATTCAGCGTCCTCCTGGGACCCAACGGTTCGGGAAAGACCACCCTCTTCGGTCTATTGGGGGGATGGATTAGTCCGGCGGAGGGAACGGTGACCCTGGACGGACGGCCCTTGAAGGAATACACCCCCCGGGAACGGGCCCGGAAGGTCGGCCTGGTCCCTCAGATCAGCGGGCGCTCTTTCAACTACACGGTGCGGCAATTGGTGGAAATGGGCCGTTTTCCCCGGCAGCCCCTCTGGGGCCGGGGAACCGGCGATGATGAGCCTCTGGTGCAGGAGATCTTGGACCGGCTTGATCTAGCGGCCTTCGCGGAGCGCCGGGTTTTCTCTTTAAGCGGCGGGGAGTATCAACGGGTCCTTTTGGCCCGGGTGCTGGCCCAGGAGCCGGATGTTCTGCTTTTGGATGAGCCGGCCAACCACTTGGACCTGCGCCACCAGGCGGGGCTCCTTTCCCTGCTCCACGAAGAAACCCTCCGGGGAAAGACGGTGATCGCCGTGCTCCACGACATCAATCAGGCCCTGCGCTACGGTCGGTGGGGACTGCTTCTCAAGGGCGGTCAGGTGGTGCGGTCCGGCGATCCCGATGACTTCTTAGATCCTCAAGCCCTGAAAGAGGTCTTTGAGGTGGATTTAGAAACCTACTACAGCGCCCAGGGAGACCGGCGGTTTTACAGCCTCCCGGGGGGGCGAAAATAAACCGGAAAATGGCAAATTCCCGGGGAATGTAGTATTATTGCCCTATGAGGATAACTCTTTCCTATTTTTTCGGCGGTCTTTTTCTTTTGCTCCTGGGGGTTTCCTGTGCCGCCCCGGGGCTGCCTTTTCTCCATGTGGCCGCCGAAAGCTCCTATACCGCCGGTTCTCCCGTGATTATTTCCTACGCCTTTCTCAGCGAGTCGAAAGAACAGCGGTGCCGGGTGGAGCTCTACAATATAAATTTTGATCCCTACGACCCCGCCTATCACGTCTCCTCCAACGGCGATGATAAACTCGATAATCAGGGTGATCTGGTGTTCGAGGACCTTCCGCCCGGCACCTACAAGCTGGAATTTACGGTGTTGTCACAACGGTTTTTTACGGTAACCGAACTGCCCTATCTTTCGGAGACCCTCGGGTTTACGGTGGTTCCCTGATGAAACGGATTCTTACCTCTTTGAGCTTGGCCGCTGCGGCTCTCTTTCTCTTCACCGGCTGCGGTTACGACTTCCTCTTCGGCGGAGAACTTTCGGTTACCCTCACCGCTTCGGAAGAGCTAGATCTCTGGTACCATCAGCCTGCTTTGCATCTTAAAAGCGGGAGCCATCAGATCGATGAGAAGATGGCCGCCAGCGCCTCCGGAGGTTCCGCCGGGGTCACGGTTTCCCATCTCAAGGAGGCGGATTGGACCCTCTGGATCACCCTGGACGGTTATCCCGGCTGGGAGTCCGCCCGGGTCACTCTGAAGGTGGAGGGAGGCGAGTCTTTGACCTTAGCCGAAGCCTTGGTCTCGCTGTCCGCGGGGGATCCCGATCTGAGGTGGATCCTCCACGGTGATGCGGCGCCGGAGCCGGCGGGGGCGCTTGAGACCGCCCTATCCCAGGTTTATCTGGCCGAAGGCACCGACTACGAGGGGGGGGGCTGGTGGGACGGC
>CAYYNJ010000152.1:2353-7016 GCA_964472775.1 uncultured Spirochaetaceae bacterium | reverse complement strand
ACTGTCGGGGCTGGTGCCGGCGGAAGAATTCCTCTATCGATATCCCCATGAACTGAGCGGGGGACAGAGACAGCGGGTGGCCATTGCCAGCGCCATCATCCTCGACCCGAAATTAATTGTGGCCGATGAACCGGTATCCATGCTTGATGTTTCCATCCGGCTGGGCATCCTGAATCTGATGATGGAACTCCGGGATAAAAAGGATATTTCCTATCTGTTTATCACCCACGATTTATCCCTGGCCTGGGTTATCTCCGATAAAATCGCCATCCTCTATACCATCATCTCTGCCTGCCGGCACCCTTATACCCAGGCCCTGACCAGCGTCATGCCCGTCCCGCGGATAAAAAAGGACAGCAAAAGCATGGTGTTGAAGGGGGAGATTCCCGATCCCCTGAATCTGCCCCCGGGATGCCCCTTTCACTCCCGGTGTCCCCGGGCTATGGAAAAATGCGCCGTGGACGACCCGGTGTTGAAGCTAGTCGGTGAAAAGCACTGGGTCGCCTGTCATCTGGTGGAAGGAGAAGAGAGCAAATGAGTTCGGATATTTTCCTGGATTATTTAAAAAGCCGGAAAGACGCCATGGTGAAGGATTGTATCAAGATTATTAATATGCCCAGCGTTTCGGAGAACCATGAGGATGTGAAGGGGTGCCTGAAGGTTTTCCTGGAGATGGGAAAAGAATACGGCATGAGGCCCTCGGCCACGCCGGAGATGGATGCGGGGATCCTGGAGATCGGCGAGGGGACGGAAACCCTGGGCATCCTGGTTCATCTCGATGTGGTGGACCCCGGGGATCTTCAGAAGTGGACCCGGGAACCCTTCGAAGGGTATTTTGACGGGGAGTACATCTGGGGCCGCGGCGCCGAAGACAATAAGGGATCGGTGATCATGGCCCTCTACGCCATGCGGGCCCTTCTGGACCTCAAGATCCCCCTGAAGAAAAAAATTCAGCTGATTATCGGAACCCAGGAGGAGGTGGTCTGGACCGATATGGATAATTTTAAAAGGCACTTCCCCCTGCCGGATTACGGCTTTACCCCCGACGGCAGCTTCCCCGTCCAGAACCGGGAAAAGGGGTATGCCGATATCCGGATGGTCTTTGCCGGTTCTTCCTCCGGGGAGACTCCCTTTTCCCTTGACAGTTTTACCAGCGGAGAGAGCACCAACAGCATCCCCTCCCATGCGGAGGCGGTTTTACGGGTGAAGGAGGAAAGGGAGCGCGAAGTTCTTAAAGCCGCCGCGGAAAACAGGGGGATAACCTGCCGGGAGCCCGAACCGGGGCTCTTCCATTTGAGCGCCGAGGGCATCACCAGTCACAGTTCCCTCCCCGAGAAGGGGGAGAATGCCCTCACCAAACTGGCCGCTTTGCTGAAAGAATTTCCGATCGGCCCCGGCAGCGCCATGAACTGCCTGAGCTTTCTCAATGAAAAGATCGGCGAGGATTATTACGGTAAAGAACTTGGGTTCTACGAGGATGACCCCTGGGTTGACGGGGAGTTCATGCATTACACCACCGTCGTTCCGACGGTCTTGAAGATCGACCCCCACCAGACCATCCTGAACCTCAACATGCGCACTCGGTACGGGATGACCGAAGAACGGATCCGCCGGGTCTTCGACTCCCTGGGGAAGGAGTTTCATTTCTCTTACGGGATCCACGCCTACATGGATCCCCTCTGGGTGCCCCAGGAGCAGCCCTTTATCCGTTTCATGGGTGAAGCCTATGAAGAAGCTACGGGGCTGAAAAATGACTACATCCTGGCCCATGGAACATCCTACGCGAAATCCATGCCCAACATCGTCTGCTGGGGGCCCGTTTTTACCGGCACCCCCGAATATGCCCACAAGGAAGACGAGCGGATTTCGATAAAAACGGTACTTTCCGCCGCCCATGTCTACACCCTGTTTTTGGCCAAGATGGTATCCCAGGTTTGAAGCCTGGGAAGAAGAAAGGTAAGGAAAGGTAGTTCCGCAATCGCTCCGCCCCCGGGGCCGCAAAATCGGAAGTAAAAAGATCCCGATAGTTTTCAATCGGAAAAAAATGAAAGTTTTGGATAAATTTTCGAACCTTTTTGCCCCGCCCCCCGGGGCATACCGCTTTTAACGGAAGATTTCCCACCAAATTCGATAAGATACTTCATGTACTTCCTCCTCCTGAGGCCCTAGAATCCTGATACTGAAGGCGGCGTTGCCGCAGGATTTTTGGGTTGTCACGATTCGGTTCGGGTCACCGCCCAACGGCTCCCTGCTGAGAGAGGGCCGGCCGGTGTTCGGGCTTTGGCTTTGACGGATTGTGATAATCTCACTTTTTTGGTGTTTCTAGGAGGGTTTATGAAAAAGATTTTAGTTGTGCTGGTGATCATGTGCGCCTTGGCTCCGGCGGTTCTGTTTGCGGGGGGTCAGCAGGATTCCGGTCTTATCAAGGTGGGGATCGTCAACAATCCGCCGTCTGAATCGGGATACCGGGCCGCCAATGTGGCGGATTTTGAAAAAGTGTTCACCGGGGCAAACGGGTACGAAGTTTCCACTTTCTACAGCCTGAAAAACGATGAACAGCTCAATGCGGCTTCTCAGTTTATCACCGATCAGGTGGACTATATTCTTCTTTCCGCCGCTGCCACCGATGGGTGGGATTCGGTTCTTCGCAACGCTAAAGAAGCGGGCATCAAGGTGTTTCTCTTTGACCGGATGATCAACGCCGATCCGAGCCTGTATGAGGCTGCGGTGGTTTCCGACATGGCCAATCAGGGCGATACGGCGGTTAAATGGCTGAAAGCCCAGAAGCTGCCGGACTACAATGTCATTCATATTCAGGGTGCCATGGGCAGCGATGCGCAGATCGGCCGTACCAATGCGCTGGAAGCCGAATTCAAAGCCGGGGTCATGAACAAAGTGGTGCAGCAGACCGCTACCTGGGACGAAGCGGAGGCTAAAAAAATCGTTGAATCCGTCATCAATTCCGGTGAAGCTTTCAACGTCATCTACGCCGAAAATGACGGTATGGCGAAAGGTGCCGTGGCGGCGCTGGATGAGGCCGGTATTACCCACGGTGTGAGCGGCGATGTTGTTGTCATGGGTTTCGACTGTAATAAGTGGGCCCTGAGAGAACTGCTGGCGGGTAACTGGAACTATGACGGCCAGTGCAGCCCCTTCCAGGCTGCGGTGATCGACGAAATGATTAAAAAAATCGAAGCCGGCGGAACGGTCAGTACGAAAAAGGTCATTTCAGAAGAAAAGGGTTTTGATGCGAAGACCATCACCCAGGATGACATTGACACCTACGGACTGGGAGACTAATTCTCGTCCCGTCCAACGATGGATAACCTTTGTATGAAGTAAGGATGTGCGGTGCGGGGTGTGTGTTTTGCCACATACTTTACACCGCCATTTTTTTAGATTTCCCGAGCGTAAAAGGTGGTGTGTTACCAATGAAGAATGACATCGTATTATCCATGCGCGGAATTTCCAAATCCTTTCCGGGGGTCAGGGCCCTGCATAACGTGGACTTCACTCTTCGAAGAGGAGAGATCCACGCCTTGATGGGAGAAAACGGGGCCGGTAAATCGACCCTGGTTAAGGTTCTCACAGGGGTGTACCCGAAAGACTCTGGAGAGATCAGCATAGCAGGAACGGATAATGACATCACGATAAAATCGCCGCAGGAGGCGCAGAATTTAGGCATCAGTACGGTGTATCAGGAAATTTCTCTTTGTCCGAATCTTACGGTGGCAGAGAATTTGTTTATCGGACGGGGCAGCTACCGTTTCGTGAATTGGCGATCCATGGAAAAAAGGGCGGCGGAGATTCTGCAGAAGCTTAAAATTCCCGCCAGCGCCACCCGTCCGCTGGGATCCTGTTCCCTGGCGGTGCAGCAAATGGTAGCCGTTGCCCGGGCGGTGGATATGGAATGCAAGGTTCTGATTTTGGATGAACCGACTTCCTCGCTGGATGAACAAGAGGTTCAGCTGCTTTTCTCTCTCATGGAGGATTTGAAATCCCGGGGGGTGGGGATCATCTTCATCACCCATTTTCTGGAACAGGTTTATAAGATAAGCGACAGGATAACCGTTCTCCGGAACGGTGAACTGGTCGGGGCTTACGAAATTAAAGACTTACCCCGGGTGGAACTCATTTCTGCCATGACGCTGTCTCCTTAGGTTACTTCATGATCAGGTTGGGCAGGAAAGTGACGAGCCCGGGAATGAAGGTGATGACGAACAAAACGATGATCAGGGCCGCGATGAAGTGCAATGAGCTTGATACCATTTCTGAATTACTTAACCGGGAAAAATCACTCAAACTGGATAATCCCCTGGTGTATGAAGCGACGGGCCTTTCCAGCGTTGAAGATATTAAACCCTTTGATTTCCATATTCATCAGGGGGAGGTAAACGGGTTCACCGGACTTCTTGGTTCCGGCCGCAGTGAAAGTGTCCGGGCTATCTTCGGGGCCGACAGAATCACCGGAGGTAAGATCAAGATAAACGGAAAGGACGTTAAAATAGCAAAACCCAAAGACTCTATGAAGCATGGTATCGGCTATCTCCCCGAGGATAGGAAGGGGGATGGCATCATCGAAGACTTGTCGGTACGGGAAAACATCATCCTGGCCCTGCAGGTTCTAAAGGGTTTTTTCCGCCCCTTCTCCCGGACCGAGGCG
>CAYYNJ010000152.1:0-2334 GCA_964472775.1 uncultured Spirochaetaceae bacterium | reverse complement strand
CAAAACCCCGTCCACCGATACGCCCATAAAATCCCTCTCCGGGGGCAATCAGCAGAAGGCCATACTGGCGCGGTGGCTCTTGACCAATCCGCAGTATCTCATTCTGGACGAGCCGACCCGGGGAATCGATGTGGGGACGAAAGTGGAAATTCAAAAACTGGTGCTGAAGCTGGCCAACGATGGGGTCAGTGTCACCTTTATTTCATCGGAAATTGAAGAGATGCTCACCACCTGTACCCGGCTTCTGGTCATGAGGGACCGCAAGATCGTGGGTGAATTGAAGGGCGGCGAAATGACACAAACGAAAATTATGCACACCATCGCAGGGGAGGGAGCCCACCATGGTTAAGAGTTCCGGCATTTTTCAATGGTTCAAGAAGTTATGGCAATCTCAATTGGCCATACCGCTTTTTGCCCTTTTTCTGGTCGTCCTATTTAATGTATTCAGAGATATCAGTTTCTTTTCCCTCACGGTGAATACGAACAATTTTGGAAACACCGTCTTGTCGGGGAACCTCATCAGTATCCTCAACGGAGCATCCGAGCTTGCCATTCTGGCCATCGGTATGACCCTGATAACCTCGGCCACCAAGGGGCAGGATATCAGTGTCGGTGCGGGGGCGGCCATCGCCGGCAGTGTTTTTGTGAAAATTCTTCAGGCCCATGCCATCACCATACCGGTTATTCTCATGGCTCTCTTGATCGCCTGTCTGGTGGCCATTCTCTTCTATCTGTTTAACGGGCTCTTGGTGGCCCAATTCGGCATACAGCCCATGATAACGTCGCTGATTTTATTTACCGCCGGGCGGCCCATCGCCTACTGGATAAACGGCGGGGCTACCCCCAATGTGGACAGCCCGCTGTTAACATATATCGGCGGCTTTATTCCGGGGATTCCCATCCCCACGCCCATTCTTATCGTCCTGACCTTTGGGTTATTGGTTACCCTGGCTTTGAAGTTCACCAATCTGGAATTGTACATTCAATCGGTGGGTATCAATGAAAGGGCCGCCTGTGTCAACGGCATTAATCCCTTCATTATGAAGCTGCTGGTGTATGTGATCCTCGGGGTCTGTGTGACCATCGCCGGTTCCATCAATGTCTGCCGCATCGGGCTCATCAATCATGAAACCATTCTGATAGATATTGAAATGGACGCCATCCTGGCTGTGGCCATCGGCGGGAACGCCCTGAGCGGCGGAAAATTTAAATTGGCCGGGTCGGTGATAGGCGCATACATCATTCAGGCGTTGACGATTACGCTTTACGCCATGAAAGTCTCGTCAACCGCGGTAAAAACCTATAAGGCCCTGGTCATCATCGCCATCGTGGTCCTGGGGTCTCCGGTACTGCAAAAGGGACTCCTTCACCTTCGCCTCAAGCTGTCCAGAAAACCTGTGAAAGTTACGGAGAATGTTTGATATGAGATTATTCAACAAACAGGCAGATAAACAAAGGGAACCTCTCTCAAATACTTCCTTGCTTTTAACAATCACCATCAGCTGCTTCGTGGCCATGTACGGGCTTGCCATGGTTGTCTGGGGCAGGGGATTCTTGAATCCTCAACAGTTTTTAGACATCTTTAATAACAATGCGTATCTGATCGTGATTTCCTGCGGAGTCACCATCGTTATGATAACCGCCGGGATTGATATTTCGGTGGGAGGGACGGTGGCTTTAATCACCATGTCCTGCGTAATTCTCCTGGAGGACTACAGCGGCAGCGTGGCGGGATCGATCCTGCTGGCCCTGGGAGTGGGGCTAGCCATGGGCCTCATCCAGGGGGTATTAGTAGCCTATTTGGATATCCAGCCCTTTATCGTCACCCTGGGGGGGATGTTTTTCACCAAGGGGATGACCACCATCGTAAGCAAGGTTCCCCGGACGGTGACGAATGAGGTTTTTCTTACCCTGAAGAACTTCCGTATCGTCATCCCAGGGATCGGCACCCACGGCAAGGCCGGGAATTTTATTCCCGCCCGGATTGAACCGGGTGTGATTATCGCTTTGTTGATTGTTCTCGCCGTATGGATCATTCTTAAATGGAGCCGGTTCGGCCGGAACCTCTATGCCGTGGGGGGGCATAGTGAGAGCGCCTTAATGCTGGGCATCAATGTGAAACGTACCAAATTCTTCGCCTATGTGCTGAGCGGGATCTTTGCGGGAATAGGCGGGTATGTCTATTTGATGCATACCGGAGCGGGAAACGCCGCCAACGCCCACCAGGCGGAAATTCAGGCCATAGCTTCTTCCATCATCGGCGGAACCTTGTTAACCGGCGGTGTAGGGAGCATCATCGGAACGCTTTTCGGAGTGATGTCTTTAAAGACCATC
>CAYYNJ010000151.1:6805-7104 GCA_964472775.1 uncultured Spirochaetaceae bacterium | reverse complement strand
TTCACGCCGGAGACCCGTTACAATCCGGTCCTGTGCCTTTTCACGGGCGGCCAGACGATCCGCCCGGCCCGATAGGTACCCCGCATAGTCGCCGGAATACCGGTAAAGTCCTTGACTCTCCAGCTCCCATATCCGGTTGCACACCGCCTCAAGAAAATACCTGTCGTGGGTCACCACAACCATGGCGCCTTCCCAGCGGACCAGATACTCCTGCAGCCAAAGGATGGTTTCCATATCCAGATGGTTGGTGGGTTCATCAAGCAGGAGGAGATTCGCCTCCCCCGCCAATGTACGGGCCA
>CAYYNJ010000151.1:0-6744 GCA_964472775.1 uncultured Spirochaetaceae bacterium | reverse complement strand
CTCTCCAAGGCCCAGCCGTTGCGCCGGTCCATCTCTTCCAGCAAATCGTGGTAGAGGTCAGGATTCTTCATATCCAGGGATTCTTCGTAGCGCCGCACCAGGTCCAGCAGGGAATTCTCGTGGCGGTACACATAATCGCGCACCGTCTCCCCCTCACGGTACCGTACCTCCTGGGGCAGCAGAGAGATCTTCAGGTCCCGGTTCCGGTGGATCTTCCCCGCATCCGGTTCCAGTTCCCCCGACAGAAGTTTGAGCAGGGTGGACTTCCCCGTCCCGTTAGGAGCCAAAAAACCGATTTTTTCATCCGAATCAATACCTAAGCTGATATCCTTAAAAAGAAGCCGGCCGCTTCGGGATTTTTCAAGGTTTTCCATGGATAAGAGATGCATGCCCCATCATAGCCAAAAATCGGGGTTTGGGAAAGCGCCGGCGGGTTGAAAGGAGGCGGAGGCACTCCTATAAAACCATTATGATAAGGGCCTCCCGTACCTGTGATTACGTTCTAAAACCATCTTCTCGTTAAACGAAAGGAACCACCCGCTTTTCCCGCCTCGATTGTTCCGCGGCGAAGACAACCCGGTGACTCAACAGGGATTCCTGCACACTGCTTTTTATCAAAGATTGATCTCCCGACTCCCACGCCGAAATAAAAGCGTCCATTAATCCGAAGTCGCCTCCCCCGTGACCGCTATCCGCCGTGGCAGCTCCCGATCTAATCGTCTCCTGCCGCCATTTTTCGGTGACGAAATCAAAAATCCTCACCGATTCACCATCGGTTTCCAACATCCCTCGGCTTCCAAAGAGCCGGGTCTTTCGGTGGGATGTTTCCGTGAAGGCCATCATGGAGAAGTCGGCGGTTCTGTTATCAAAAAATTCAAGATTTACCACCTGGTTATCCATCACGTCATTATCGCATCGGTAGACACAGCGTCCGTAAGGGCCGGACCGTAAAGCCTCGTCCAACAGCTCTTTTCGCAGTTCAGGAATGACCGTATCCAGGGGCCAGACGAATTCCCCTTTTTCAAAACATCTTCCGTAAAACCGGGGGGCCGAATAGGGACATTCAGGTTCTACCGAACATTCGGTGCACCTTTCACCGGCACCCCGGGGCATTTTTTCCCTTCTAAAATGGTTCAAAGACCCGAAGGATGAGACGGAAGCGACCTCTTTCCCCATCACATGCAGAATCCAGTCGATATCGTGGCAGGATTTCGCCAGGAGCGAGGAACTGCTGGCATCTTCACGCCGCCAGTTTCCCCGGACGTAGGAGTGGGCGAAATGCCAGAATCCCACCGGCTCAAGCCGCTGAAGAGAAATTATTTCACCTAAAGCTCCTGTATCGATAATTTGTCTAATAAGCTTGGTATGGGGGGTGTACAGCAGCACGTGGCACAAGCCGAAAAGTACCTGGCTCTCCTCAACCGCCCTGACAATTTTAAAACACCCTTCAGGATGAGGAGCCATGGGTTTTTCCAGAAGCAGGTTATATCCCGCTTCGGCGAAGGCCACCGCCGGATTTACATGATCATTATCAGGGGTTGTAATAAGAACCGCATCAACCACAGGGTGGCCCCGCAATAGATCCTGCCAGGAGGCGTAACTCCGGTCCTTCGGAATCCCGAATCGGCGGGAAAAAACCTCCCGGCGAAAATCATCCGGCTCCGCCACGGCTTCAATCACCAACCGGTCAGGATGTTTTTCTGCATATTCGCTGTAAGCCCGCCCGCGGCTCCCCGCTCCCAACACCGCCAGATGCATCTTTTTTCTCGAGTTGTCCATCATCAGGTCATCCTTTGACGGCGCCGGATCGGATTCCGGCCACCACATGCTTTTGTAGAATCAAAAAGAAAAGAACAATCGGCATCATTCCCAATACCAGGGTAGCCAGGGCAAAATCCCAGCGATTGGTATACTGACCGAAGAAGCTGTAAACCGCCAGGGGAATGGTCTGCAGCGCCCGCTTCGGCAGAATCAGAAGGGGAATAAGGAAGTCGTTCCAGATAAGAAGGGTCTGCAGGATGATCACCGTGACGGTCATGGAACGGATGACGGGGATAACCAGCAAAAAGAAGGTCTGCAGGGTGTTGCAGCCGTCAATCAACGCTGCTTCCTCCATTTCTTTCGGTACTGATTTGATAAATCCGTGGTAAAGAAAAACCGTAAAAGGCGTGCAGTATCCCAGGTAAACCACCACCAAACCTAAGCGGTTGTTAATGAAATTTAAAGACGTCACAACCCTCATCAAAGGAATCATGATGGACTGAAAAGGGGTCACCATGGCGATGACGAAGGCAAAAAACAAGGCGGTCGTAAAAATGGTTTTTTTCCTGACCATCCACCATGAGGCCATGGATCCGATCAATACAAGAAAGACCAGAGACAGGGCTGTGATGAGTAAGCTGTTGAAGAAGACCCGGAGAAACTGAATTTTCTGAAAAGCGTTGGCATAATTCTCCCAGGCAATATGAGTCGGCAGAGCAGCGGCGTTTTGCAGGATTTCACCATACGGTTTTAAAGAATTCACTATAACAAAATAGAAGGGCAAGAGGAAAAGTAGAGCCGCCAGCACCATGAGCCCTTCAATCATCCCTCTTTGAGTTTTATTGAGACTAGTTGTCATGCTTCAATCTCCCGTTTTTTAGTTAAACTGACCTGCAGAAGGGTTATGGCCCCCACGATGATGAAGTAGATCAGAGATTTGGCGGAACCGACCCCAAAGTTTCCATAGCTGAACGCCTCTTGATAGATGTTTAAAGCCACGGTTTCGGTAGACCGAAAGGGCCCGCCGGAGGTAAGAGAGAGGACAATATCGAAGCTTTTAAAGGTCCAGGAGAGAACTAAAAAAAGACAGACCGTTACCGCCGGCATGGCCAAGGGCATAAGGATGTGCCTAAAGAACGCTCCGCCCTTGGCGCCGTCCAGCCGCGCTGCTTCCAGCAGCTGGGTATCGATGTTGAGGAGGTGGGCAATGTAGATAATCATAAGATATCCCACGGACTTCCAGGTATAGACGATCACAATTCCCCAGAAGCCCGTTTCCGGCGATCCCAACCAGGGGAGTGAGAAGATACCCCAAGGGATAATATTCCCCAGAGAGGCGAATCCGTTTACCAGTATAAAACGCCAAATGAATCCCAGAAGAACGCCGCCGATCACGTTGGGAAGAAAAAACACGGTACGCAGAGCTCCCCTGCTGCGCAGCGGCTGGACCAAGGCCAGGGCAAAAACAAAGGCGATCACGTTGGTTATCACCAAGGTGGTCAAGGTAAACCGAAGAGTGAACCAGAAGGAACGGAAGAACTGGAGGTCTTCTCGGAAAATTGTTTGAAAGTTTGTTAATCCAACCCACAAGGGCTGAGCATTAACTCCATTCCACTCTGTAAAGCTGTAGTAGATTCCCGAAAAAAAAGGAACCGCAATAATCAGGGTAAAGAAAAATGCCGCCGGCCCCATGAACACCGCAGTCAGTCCGGCATTTTTCATCCTCTCCCGTATTTTCATCATCCCCTCCTGGATAGCCTCCCGTCCCTTTACCTATCGATGGAACAGGAGGCTTTTTTACTCCTCCCCCTCAGCCGTGGCCGGCCATTAAGGGGAGGCTCTAGGTTTTTATTCGGCCAGTTTATTCCAGGAAGCCTGCATCCGCTGCAGCATCTCTGGGTAGGAAACCCGGCCCGCCACATACATCTGGGTATGTTCGGCAAACTCGTTGTACATACCATCATGCCAGGTGGTGAAGGACCAGGGAATAGTCTTCCCTTCGGCGGCATAATCCATGATGTCCCGGCTCAGGCCTCCCAGCTTATCGGAGCTAATGTTGTCGTAGGCGGGAATGTATCCGAATACATCGGTGATATAACGGCGCCCCGTGTCCGAAGAAACCATCCAGTTGAGGAATTTCTTAGCTTCTTCATTTAAAGAAGAATCCTTGTTAATCACCCAGTAGAAAGGAACTCCCACGGGAATTCTTCCGGAAACCCTCTGGTCGTTATTCACGGGAATCGGCAGCAAACCAATCTCCATATCGGGGTTAGCCGTATAGATCTCCCCTTCTTTCCAGTTGCCCTGCTGAATCATCGCCACCTGACCGGTGCTGAAAAGGGCTACCTGGGCGTTGTGATCGGTGGTAAGGGGATTTTCATTCCCGTACTGGATGGTCAGATCAAAGGTGTCTTTAAAACTTTTGAAAATTTCGTTGTCTGTAATCCGGGCGGTGCCCTCATCCAGGGCTTTCACAAAACCGGCAGGATCGGGCTGGGCGGAAAAGGGAATGTTCATCATATGCATGCCGATCACCCACCATTCTGAATAACCGTTGCCGAAGGGGGTAATACCCAAGGCCTGGATTTTGGCGGCTGCCGCTTCTAATTCCTGCACTGTGGAGGGAACCTTGGTTATGCCGGCGTCACGGAAGATTTTCTTATTATAAATATAGCCGTAACCTTCCAAGTTGAAGGGCATCCCCACCAGCTTGCCGTCCATCATCATGGGACGCTTGGCCGACTCAAGAACATGAGGAACCCAAGGCTGATCACTCAAGTCGGTTAAGTACTCGGAAAAGGTCTTTGCCAAGGCTGGGCCGTCGACAATGAAAATGTCCGGCCCGTTACCGGAGGCAAATTTTGTTTTCAACGCCGTATTCCAGTCTGAGGCTCCGCCCACGGTCTCAATCATCAAAGAAACTTCCGGTTCAACCTCCGCATAGGCAGCGGCGATTTCTTCCCAAGCATCGATTTGATCGACTTTAAAGTGGAAAAGATGAAGCTCCCGGGGTGCAGCGCCTTCCCCCGCCTCATTCGTACCCCCCGCAAACAATAAGCCCAGAGACGCAAGACAAATAAGAATCCCCAACATTTTTTTCATAAGAACAGCTCCTTTATTTCAGTTTATCACGTTTGTTTGTTGTGACAACAATCATTATAAGTCTGTTTTTTTTCTTGTCAAGTTTTATTTTTGCCTTCGAAACGCTAATAATAGCCGGTTTTTTTGAAATGACCTCTTTCTTCTTGACGGATTCTATCATTTCCCCGATAATTGTTCATTGACAAAACAATTAAGGTTAAGACACCTCGGGGGATATTCTTACGGGCTATCAACAAGATCAAAAGAAAAAAAATATCGAAGGAATTCTAGAAATTATTCACCGGTCCCAGGGTATCAGCAGGATTGACGTGGCCCGGGAACTAGAAATCGACAGGTCTACCGTAACATCCCTAGTCCCCGAATTATTGAAAAACGGTATTATTGAGGAAGTGCAGGTAAAACCTACCGGGAAAGGCGGCAGACCACCGATTTTGCTGCAGATAAATGAGAAGTTCGGTTATACCATCGGGGTGGCTATCCATCTGAAGAATTATCACGCCGCTATTCTCGACCTTAATGGACACACGGTGGCATACTTTCAGGGTGAACTGCCCCATATCTTTTACCAATTCGCCCGAAACTGTCAGTCCATCCTCAGGATGGTGGAAGAGAAATTGAAAGAAAGCGGCATTCCCGTCATCGGAGCGGTTATCGCTATTTCCGGAACGGTGGATCCCCTCAAAAACAGCATCGACAGGTCTTTTGTTTTTGAATTGGATGATTACGATTTCCACAATGAAATAGCCAAAAGCTTTCCCTACCCCGTCTTGGTGGAAAATGATGCCAATGCCGGGGCCTGGGGAGAAATATTCCCTCCCTGGAATAGTCACTACAAATCTTTCCTCTACCTGCTTGCCCGAACCACCGCCTACAATCTGAATGAAAAAATAGATACCGGTATGGCCATCGGAATCGGTCTGGTAGCCGACGGACATATGCTATACGGGTCCCATAATATGGCGGGTGAACTCACCAGCGTTTATTGGAGACAGGAAAACGGGAACGAATCTCAGGTTTCCATTCCCCGAAGCCGTTTGGCCGAAATCCATCGCGACCCCGAAGTCCTAACGGCCTTTGCCGAGGAAATACTCATCACCCTGGGACCAATTGCCTCGGTTATTGACCCGGAAGCCATCATATTCGGCGGAGATATGAAAGATAAACTGGAATTGATACAAGATCTCCTGGACCATTCCCTCCGGGAAACCTACCTGGCGGTGGAACAGCACCGTTTTTCTCTCGCTGCTCCGTCAAAGGGAGAAAACGAAATTTGTGCCGGGGCGGCCTGTCTTTTTTTATTCTGCCTATTCAAACCCAACGACTCCCACGCTTTGAGACGGGAAATGATCAGCTGGGATAAAATTTTTGACCTGGTTTCCCCATAAAAACCTTTGGTTTTGCCTACCTTTTCGGAATTCTCCGGGGTTTTAAAACAAAAAACCAAGGTGGACAAAACCGCTTCCCGCCCCGTATAATCATTCTATGAAAAAGCTTGATGCCACCAACCGCCTGATCCTCAAGATCCTGCAGAAGGATGGATCTACCACCAACACCGAATTGTCCCGGCAGCTGGGCCTTTCGCCGGCCAGCACCCTGGAACGGGTGAAAAAGCTGGAAAAAAACGGTTTTATCAGGAAGTACACCGTACTGGTGGACCCCGAGAAGGTGGGAAAAACCTTCACCGCCTTCATAGAGATCACCATGTCCGATCATTCCGCCCCGGCGTTGGAGCTTTTTCTGGAAGCGGTAAAGGAAATCCCCGAGATTCTCGAATGCCACCACGTGGCGGGGGACAAGGACTACATCCTCAAGGTGATCACCGACGACATCAAGGCGTATGAACACCTGGCCATGGACAAACTGGCCCACATTCCCCATATC